>NZ_AKJJ01000023.1:0-15412 GCF_000282395.1 Pseudomonas sp. GM55
TGGATACCGCCCGAGCCAGCAAATTCCCGCTGCCGCTGTCGGCCACCGCTCACCAAATGTTCATGCAGGCGTCCAGTGCCGGCTTCGGCCGTGAGGACGATTCAGCGGTGATCAAGATTTTCCCGGGCATCGAATTGCCGACTGCCAAGCCCCAGTCCGTTTGAAGCCTGAGCCCGTTTGAGGAACACCCCATGACTACATCCACTGCACGCCCGCTGCTGGGCTGCATCGCCGACGACTTCACCGGTGCCACGGATCTGGCCAACATGCTGGTGCGCGGCGGAATGCGCACCGTGCAAAGCATCGGTATCCCGAGCGCGGAAATTGCCGCCGGGCTTGATGCCGATGCGATCGTCATTGCCCTGAAATCGCGTACCACGCCGGTCGCCGAAGCGGTCGAGCAGTCCCTCGCCGCGCTGGCCTGGCTGCGCGAGCAAGGTTGCGAGCAGATCTTTTTCAAATATTGCTCGACGTTCGACTCCACCGCGGCCGGCAATATCGGCCAGGTCAGCGAAGCGCTGCTGGCGGCACTGGGTAGCGACTTTACCCTGGCCTGCCCGGCGTTCCCGGAAAATGGCCGGACGATCTTTCGCGGCCACTTGTTTGTGCAGGATCAGTTGCTCAGTGAGTCGGGTATGCAACATCACCCGCTGACACCGATGAGTGATGCCAATCTGGTTCGGGTCCTGCAATCGCAGACTCGCCTGAATGTCGGTCTGTTGCGCTACGACACCATTGCCCGTGGCACAGAGCAGGTGAGGGCGCGCATCGCAGAGCTGAGGGCACAGGGTGTCGGCATGGTCATCGCTGATGCCTTGTCGGACAGCGATCTGTACACCCTCGGTACCGCCTGCGCCGATTTGCCGTTGTTGACGGGCGGTTCGGGACTGGCCTTGGGCTTGCCGGAAAACTTCCGTCGGGCCGGCAAGCTACGCGACCTCGATGCCGCGAAACTCCCGGCGGTGGCAGGCCTGGAAGTGGTGTTGGCCGGTAGTGCTTCGATCGCTACCAATGGACAGGTGGCTGCCTGGCTCGAAGCCGGTCGGCCGGCCCTGCGCATTGATCCGTTGGCCTTGGCGGCGGGTGAACCGGTGGTGGCGCAAGCCCTGGCCTTCGCTCGGGACAACGAACAAACCGTATTGATCTACGCCACCAGCTCGCCGGAAGAGGTCAAGTCGGTGCAACAGCAACTGGGTGTGGATCAAGCCGGCACGCTGGTGGAAAACGCCTTTGGCCAAATTGCACAGGGGCTGTGCCAGAGCGGTGTGCGCCGCTTCGTGATCGCCGGTGGAGAAACCTCGGGCGCTGTGGTTCAGGCGCTGGGCGTACAGCTGCTGCAGATCGGCGCACAGATCGATCCGGGTGTACCCGCGACCGTCAGCAGTACTGACGAACCTTTGGCGCTGGCACTCAAATCGGGCAACTTCGGTGGCCGGGATTTCTTCAGCAAAGCCTTGAACCAACTCGCCGGAGGTGTGCAGTGACTAACGAAAACGCCTTGCGCGAAGAAATCTGCGAGACAGGCCTTAGCCTTTATGAGCGCGGATACACTGTGGGCAGCGCCGGCAATATCAGCGCGCGTCTGGACGACGGCTGGTTGATCACCCCGACTGATGTCTGCCTCGGGCGCCTCGATCCGGCAACCATCGCCAAGGTCAACCTGGCTGGCGAATGGGTGTCCGGTGACAAGCCCTCAAAGACATTGGCGCTGCATCGCCAGGTCTATGACCGCAACCCAGGTGTCGGCGGCGTGGTGCATACCCACTCCACCCATCTGGTGGCGTTGACGCTGGCCGGTGTCTGGCAGGCGGCCGACATTCTGCCACCGCTGACACCGTATCAGGTCATGAAAGTCGGGCATATCCCGTTGATTGGCTACCAGCGACCCGGTTCGCCGAAGGTTGCCGAACAGGTCGCCCAGCTGGCCAACAGCGTTCGCGGCGTGATGCTCGAACGGCTGGGCCCGGTGGTCTGGGAG
This sequence comes from Pseudomonas sp. GM55, assembly GCF_000282395.1. Taxonomy (NCBI): domain Bacteria; kingdom Pseudomonadati; phylum Pseudomonadota; class Gammaproteobacteria; order Pseudomonadales; family Pseudomonadaceae; genus Pseudomonas; species Pseudomonas sp. GM55. The sequence continues at coordinate 1,979 of NZ_AKJJ01000023.1, forward strand.
AGTTCGGTGTCCAGGGCCAGCTACGCCCTGGAAGAACTCGAGGAAACCGCGCGGCTCTGGCTGATGAGCAATCCCAAGCCTGAACCGCTCGATCAGGCGGCGCTGGACGAGCTGCGAGAGACTTTTGGTGCGCACTGGTAAGGCGTTGGCTTAACACGACCGATCGATAACGCAGGCCCTGACCGGGAGACGCGCAGCGACTCTCGATGGACTCGGCTTGCCAAAAAATACAATAACAAGAGGAAAACCAGGCATGACTCATCTTCATTGCGGCATGTTCAGATCCAGTGGCGGCACCGTTTCGTTCACCTGGCGTGGAGGGTATGTGAAATGAGCCCGTTAATCCTGCTGGTTACCGCGGGGCTCGGGATCGCTCTGTTGTTGTTCCTGGTGCTCAAATACAAGTTTCAGCCCTTCGTGGCCTTGATGCTGGTGAGCATTCTGGTGGCGCTAGTGGCCGGGGTGAAGCCCGCCGATCTGGTCGCCACCATCGAAGGCGGCATGGGTAAGACTCTGGGTCATATTGCGATCATCATTGCCCTTGGGGCGATGATCGGGCGGATCATCGAGCTCTCAGGCGGTGCCGAAGCGCTGGCCAAGACGCTGATTACCCGTTTCGGCAATCGACGTACGCCGCTGGCGTTGACGATTGCCGGCTTCATGGTCGGGGTGCCGGTGTTCTTCGAGGTCGGCGTGATCATCCTCATGCCGCTGGCCTATGGTGTTGCGCGCAGTGCGCGTAAGCCGCTGTTGGTATTCGCGTTGCCGATGTGCGCGGCGTTGTTGACCGTACACGCCTTTCTCCCGCCACACCCGGGCGCAGTGGCCGCGGCCAGTCAGTTGGGCGCGGATCTGGGTCGCGTGCTGATGTTCGGTCTGCCAATCACCGCGTTCCTTTGCTATGTCGGCTACCGCGTGGCCGGACGCATGACCCGTCGGGTGTATCCGATGACCGACGATATTCGTGCCGAGGTCTATGGTCCGCATGTCACCAACGAAGATCTGGCCGCCTGGTCCAATGGCAACGACAAGAGCGATGAGCGAGCGGCTGTGGCCGTGTCGCACATGGGCCTGGAAGAGGCCACCAGCAACATCGTTTCCAAGTTGCCGCCGGCACCCGCACCAGGGTTTGGCCTGATCGTCAGCCTGATCCTGCTACCCATCATTCTGATTTTGCTCGGGACTCTGTCCACCTCGTTGCTGCCGGCTGATTCGCTTCTGCGCGGCATCATGACCGTGCTCGGCGCGCCGCTGGTGGCCCTGCTGATCGACACCTTGCTGTGTGCCTGGTTGCTGGGCTCGCGTCGGGGCTGGAGCCGCACTCAGGTGTCGGACGTGATTGGTTCGGCGTTGCCCGGTGTGGCCATGGTGATCCTGATTGCCGGTGCCGGGGGGGTGTTTGGCAAGGTGCTGGTGGATACCGGAATCGGTGCCGTGGTCTCCGAAATGCTGCGCACAACCGGTCTGCCGGTGCTGGCGCTGGGCTTTCTGCTGACCCTGCTGTTGCGCGCGGTGCAGGGCTCGACCACGGTGGCGCTGGTGACCACTGCCGGCATCATCAGTCCACTGATTGCGACCCTCAATCTCACCCCGAACCACATGGCCTTGCTGTGTCTGGCCATGGGCGGTGGCGGGTTGGCCATGTCCCATATCAATGATGCCGGTTACTGGATCTTCACCAAGCTTTCCGGACTGAACGTGGCCGACGGCTTGCGCACCTGGACGGTATTGACCACTTTGCTCGGCACCTTGGGTTTCTGTATTACCCTGCTGATCTGGCCCTTTGTCTAACGAACTGTCGACCTGTAGGAGCACGGCTTGCCGGTGATGGCGTCCTTGAGATCGCCATCGTCGGAACGCCGCCCGGAGCAAGCTCAGCGCCTACGAAAGCCATCTATAGGAGTTACCATGCCTCGTTTTGCTGCCAACCTCAGCATGCTCTACCCGGAACATGCGTTTCTGGATCGCTTCGCCGCCGCGGCTGCCGATGGTTTCGAAGCGGTGGAGTATCTGTTTCCCTACGACTACAGCGCTGAAGAACTCAAGCAACGCTTGAGCGACAACGGCCTGGTGCAGGCGCTGTTCAACGCGCCGCCCGGTGACTGGACGGCGGGCGAGCGGGGCACGGTGTCGTTGCCGGGCCGGGAGAGTGAGTTTCGTAGCGGTTTTGATCGCGCCCTGGAATACGCAGAGGTACTGGGCAATTCACGGATCCATGTCATGGCCGGGCTGCTGCCCTCCGAAAGTGATCGGGCACGGCATCACGCCATTTACCTGGACAACCTCGCCTACGCCACCGCCCAAGCGGCCAAGGTCGGCGTCACGGTATTGCTCGAACCGATCAATACGCGGGACATGCCGGGCTTTTTCCTCAACCGGCAGGATCAGGCCCAGGCCATCTGCAAGGAAGTGGGCGCCAGTAACCTGAAGGTTCAGTTCGACTGCTACCACTGCCAAATCGTCGAGGGCGACCTGGCCACTAAACTGCGTCGGGACTTCGACGGTATCGGCCATATCCAGATCGCCGGCGTACCGGACCGACATGAACCGGACATGGGAGAAGTCAATTATCCCTACCTGTTCGAGCTGATCGATCAGTTGGGCTATAACGGCTGGGTCGGGTGCGAATACCGGCCGCGTGGCAACACTTCGGCCGGCTTGCAGTGGTTGCGCGACTGGAAATCGCGTTAAGCGCAGGAAAAACTGATCCATTGAATCGTTATTCGTTGCGCACCTTTTATGACGACCACTGAGGTCGCTGCATGACTTGTGATCCCACTCGACCATAAGCTGAGAGTTGCGCCGTAGTCGTCAGGTCTGTGGTAGTCACTCTGCCCGTGCTGCCCAACAACAGGTGCAAGCTCACCGTCAGGTTTGTCGACCGAGGCGACCGCTGTTGCCGGGCGGCCGCGAGGAGGCGAAAGGGCGTAGCTTTAGCAGAACCTCGCGGCTGACCTCGGTTGATTCCTAAAGATTTAAAACAGGGTGGTGCGCTAAAAATGCGCACGGGATTCGGTCGTCTTCGACCTGGGCTCGGACCCCTCGCAGTCACCCGCTTCAGTCCTGAGCCATTACTCCCATGACAACGCTGATCAGCTGTGAAGCCAAGCGTCGTCGGTCGGAAACTGGCACATACGCAACTTCATGCCACGAGCCTTCTTTGCCTTAATGCGGCCACTTACGCCTGACATCTCAGCTCGTCCGTTAGGCCTCATCACGGGTTTTCAATGATCCCAAAAGAATAATGACAAAAATATCAATATTGAAATATCTCTCAATATTGCATACCTTGATTCTGCCTGACGATGAGACCTGCGCGCCTCACGACATCAATCACAACAAGGGCTCGAGATGAACAACAACAAAAAAGTTTCCGAATTGCCTCCCGCCGCCGTCGACGTGCTGGTCGTCGGTAACGGTCCGGTAGGTGCGACAATCGCGGCGCTGCTCGGCCGCTACGGGGTTACGACCCTGGTGCTGGACAAGCTCCATGAAATCGTACTGATGCCTCGTGCCATTGCTCTGGACAACGAGGCTCTGCGCATCCTGCAACTCGCCGGATTGTCGGAGGACGCTTTCGAGAAGATCGTTATCCCTGAAGTGAAGATGCACTCTCCGGTCCTCGGGCAATTCGGTCGAGCCAATACTGAAGGGTGTATCGACGGCCATCCCAAGCTTGTGACCTTCTATCAACCCGACCTCGAGCGAGCGATGCGTGGCCAGGTTTCCCGACTGAAATCCGTGACCAGCCTGGGTGGTTTCGAACTGGAGAGTCTGGTCGAGGAAGCGGACTGCGTGGTCGCCACCGTACGGGATCAAAATGGGCACTCGCATTCTGTTCGCGCCCAGTACCTGATCGGTGCGGACGGCGCCAGTTCCAGGGTCAGGGCGCTGATCGGCCAGGAGTTCGAAGGCCAAACCTATGCAGAGGATTGGCTGATTGTCGATGCCAGGAACCGGCATCAGTCGGCCATTGATCACATTGAGTTTATCTGTAATCCGCAGCGGCCCACGCCGCACATGCCGGCCCCCGGTGGAAGGGAACGCTGGGAATTCATGCTACAACCCGGCGAATCCCGGGAGGAGCTGGAAAGCCCGGAAAGCATCGCGCGGCTCATTGCGCCATGGGTCAATCCGCAGGAACTGGAAATCGAGCGCAAGGCGGTGTATCGATTCCACGCGCGTTGCTGCAACCGATTCAGCAAGGGACGTACTTTCCTCGTCGGTGACGCCGCGCACATTACCCCTCCCTTCGTCGGGCAGGGTCTCGTAGCGGGCCTTCGTGATGGCGCCAACCTGGCCTGGAAGCTGGCCTGGGTTCTTCGTGGCCACGCCGCGCCCGCGATACTCGATACCTACGATGTAGAGCGTCGCCCGCATGCTCAGGCGATGATCGATCTGGCAAAACTCATGGGCCGTCTGGTCATGCCCAAGAACAAGATCGCGGCTTTCTTTATTCACGGCCTGATGCGCATGCTGGGGTTGACTCCCGCGACCAGAAGGTACTTCGAGCAGTTGGACATCAAGCCGAAGAACACCTTCAAGCACGGTCTGTTCGTGCCGCATCGTCGGGGCGACAAGCTGGTACGTGGCAGTCTGTTTCCCCAAGCCTGGATTCGCACCCTGCAAAAGCAGATCAAGCTGAGCGACGACGCCTTGGGAGACAACCTGACCCTGGTTGGATTCGGTGTTGACCCCTTGTCACTGCTCACCACTGAGCAGATCGTTTCCTGGGAAAAGATGGGCGGTCACTTCCTGGAGGTCAGACCCCGCGGTCAACGCTCCGGCGGCCGTTGTGACTTCATCGAAGACATGAACCATGACATCCTGCCGCTGGCCGCGAAAGGAACACTGGTCGCGGTTCGTCCTGACCGTATTATCATGCACCACGCTCCTGGCACAGAGGCAAGCAGACTCCTTCGAGACTGCCGGGGCTTGTTGATGAGTAATGACGCCACTCCTGACGGCGTTTCCAGTACCATCAACGAGCCGATTAGATTACGAGCTTAATCATGCATACCCCCACACCTCCTTTTGAAGCTGCTGCGCCAGAACCTCTTACCAGGGGGCACAAGAAGCGTGAACGCACCCGGCGCGGTCTGGTGGACGCAGCCTTGCGACTTGTCGCACGTAAGGAGGTGGGGGAGATCGCATTGCTCGAAGTCGCCGCCGAGGCGGCGGTATCCAACGGCACCATCTACAACTATTTCCGAACGCGCGACGAAGTACTCGAAGCGGTGGGCATTGCCATGGCCGCCGAGTTCTCTGACGCCATTTCCGTCCTGAGCACGGACGTACAGTGCGGAGCACAGCGGCTTTCGATTGGCGTACGCATGTTTGTGTGTCGGGCCGCCGCTGACCACCAATGGGCAAATGCATTGCTGCGCATCATCCATTTCGACCAGGCCATGCGCTCGCGTTTGGCGACTCATGTAATGAGCGATCTGCGTGAGGGGTTGCGCGCGGGGACTTTTGCTTATCAGGACGAGGGGATCGCCCTGGATTTGGTCGTATCGTGCACAACCGGAGCGATGCGCTCAGTTGTCGAGGGACGTGCAGTGGTTGAGCACGATGTGCGGGTCGCCGAAATGATTCTCCAGGCCCTGGGCGTAACGCCTGCCAAAGCCCGGAAAATCGCCGCAAAGCCACTACCTGCCTGATCTGAGTTCTTTCTTGATCGATCAGGCGTTATCAATCCATTGCCGATAACGTTTCGCCTGGCGTCGAGACTTCAGCTGGTTACTGATCAATGCCATGAACGGTGACATCCCAGGTCGTGTCCGCTTCCCTTGGCTCAGCAGGCCAAGCTGCTTCTTGATCAACGATGCGACAGCAAGTGACGCCAGCGCCTTGTTCTTCCAGCGGACGACGATGGGCTCCACTTCGGTGTCGTGACCTGCCATCCACTGGCTGGGCAGGGTCGGCTCGATGGCCAACGCCGTGGCAAGCCCGACCATCGACACCGAGCCGCTCACCACTCGCTCCGCGACTTCCTTTCTACGCACACCACCTGTGACCATCAGCGGCATGCGCGCGATTTCTCCTATCCTCTCCGCGAACTCGAGAAAATAGGCCTCTCGGGCCAGACTGCTGCCATCGCGAGTCTGCCCCTGCATTGCCGGGCTTTCGTAGCTGCCACCCGACAACTCGACCAGGTCGACCGCCTTGGCGTTGAGCATTTCCACCACGCGAGCCGCATCCTCGGCATCGAATCCGCCGCGCTGAAAGTCCGCGGAATTGAGCTTCACCGCGACGCAAAAGATCGGTGCCACGCGCTGACGTATGGCGTCGATGGTTTGCAGGAGAATTTGCGCACGATTTTCCAGGCTACCGCCCCAGCGGTCGTCACGCCGGTTGGTCAGGGGCGACAGGAATTGGCTGAACAGATAGCCATGTGCCGCATGAATCTCTACACCGGTGAATCCGGCACGCTCTGCCAGCACCGCCGCTTGGGTGTAGCGCTCAATCAGTTCCTCGATTTCCTGCTCATCCAAGGCTCTGGGCGGTACAAAAGCTTTAGATAACCCGGGGATATCGACCGCAACGGCGGAGGGGCCTCTTGCCGGCTGCCCCATTGAAGCCAGGAGCTGACGTCCGGGATGATTGATCTGCATCCAGGCCTGAGCCCCACGACTGCGGCAAGCTTCGGCCCAAAGCCGGAAATTCACCAGATTCCGATCATCCTCAAGCACCACACCCGCGGGGCCGGTCAAGGCGTGGCGATCAACCATGACGTTGCCCGTGATGATCAAGCCAGCACCGCCTTCCGCCCACCCCCGATAAAGCCTGGCCAGCGCTTCTCCTGGAACGTGATTTTCATTGGCAAGGTTTTCCTCCATGGCGGCCTTGGCGATTCGATTGGGAATCACTACACCATTGGGCAATCGAAGCGGTTCGAAGAGCTTGGAGCCGGTCATGTTCTGTCCTTCAGTTAACGAAAAGTTGGCGGTCCTCATTCAAAGGGAAATGCCTCTGGAGAAACGTCATCCTCTGGCTGCGTCGGTCTACCTGGGGCTGGGGAATACCCCGATAGATGGCTTTGAATGGACCATTCAGCGACTGCGCCAGCTCACATAAATATGAACACGCGTGTTCAATTGAGTCAATGCGTAGGTATCGGAAACGTGCCGGATGGCCTCGTGGATCCTTTATTAAATATGCTAAATAAAGGGTTTTTGTGGTTTTTGTTCGAAAAAAATTGCTTTTCATTCCAAAAACTAGATTGACGCCAATCGAACACACGTGTTCAATTGGCGTATAGGGCAATTCTGGAGAGAGACCGTGGAACTTCTGAATCCAACACAGCGCCGCATTCACCAGGCCGCTTTTCGCCTGTTCGCGGAAAAGGGCACCTCGCAAGTGAACATCCTCGACCTTGCGCAAGAGGCAGGGGTGGCCCGCGGCACGGTTTATAGCAACATCGAGAGCATGGATGGACTGTTCGAGGCGGTCGCCAGCCATCTCGCGAGAGAGATGCATGAGCGGGTCAACAAGAGCTTCAACTCCCTCTCCGATCCCGCTCAGCGCCTGGCCAATGGCATCCGGTTCTTCATCCGTCGGGCTCACGAAGACTCCCACTGGGGGGCATTCATCCATAAGTTCGCCATGAGCAACGCTTCGCTGCGTGAAATGTTTTCCAGCCAGGCGACGACGGATCTTCTGAGTGGACTTTCCACCGGTCGGTACACGTTTGCGCAAGAGCAATTGCTCTCGGTCCTGACGCTGATATCGAGCAGCGTCCTCGGGTCCATTTTCCTGGTTCTGGAAGGGCACAGAACGTGGCGCGAATCGGGATCTGATACGGCCGAACTCGTATTGCGGGCCTTGGGTGTGCCTCTTGAGGAGGCGAAAGCGCTGGCGACCGTAGAGTTGCCGGCACTTCCTCCGATCGACTAAGCGCGATAACCGACACCACGAAAAACCCCTGGCATTTTCAGGGGTTCGGGGATCGCTTTGCCCGAAAAAACTGGAAAACAAGAACAATGAACAGCAAAAATGAAATGCCCCGATTGGCGACGCCACAACCTGCCCGACATCCGCAACCGAGGGTGAAGGCCCAAGGTCTGACTCACCTGATTTTTCAAAGGCCGGACTTGAATGAGGCGGCGCGTTTCCTGACCGACTTCGGCCTGACCGTCAGTCATCAGAATGCCGATACGCTGTACCTGCGCGGCACTGAGCCAACCGCCTACTGTTATCGCGTGCACCGTTCAGAAAAGGCAGGCTTTGTCGGTTTCGGCCTGGCAGTCCAATCGCTCAAGGATCTGGAAAAGCTGACGCAAATTCCAGGTGCATCCTCGGTCGAGGCCTCGATGCATCCTGGCGGCGGGCACTACGTCAGACTGACCGATCCTTCCGGCTTTATCGTCGAAGCCGTTTACGACCAGACGCCTGGTAAAAGCCTGGAACACAGGGCTCCACTGCCTTGGAATCTGGCGCAAGAGCAATCGCGAATCAACGCCACGCAGCGCACACCGATTGCACCGCCTGAAGTCATCAAACTGGGTCACATCGTCATTGAAGTGGCCGATTATCAGGCAACCTGTGCCTGGTACACCCGGCATTTCGGGTTTATTCCCAGCGATGTGCAGGTACTCCCCGACGGCACCCCCATCGTCGCTTTCATGCGTCTTGATCTCGGTGACAGGCCTGCGGATCACCATACGCTGGCGATCGCCCAAGGGTTCATGCCGACCTACAGCCATAGCGCCTATGAAGTCGTCGACGCCGACGCGGTGGGTATGGGGCAGCGGGTTCTGCGAGAGCGGGGTTGGGAGCACTCATGGGGAATCGGCCGGCACATCCTGGGCAGTCAGATCTTCGATTACTGGCAAGACCCCTGGGGTGACAAGCACGAGCACTACTGCGACGGGGATATTTTTACCGCCATGCAACCTACGGGCATCCATCCCGTGAGTCCTGAGGCAATGGCGCAGTGGGGGCAGCGCATGCCCAAGAGTTTTACCAAACCCAGGATGAGCTTCAGCAACGTGCGAGCGCTGGTTCGCAACCTGCGACGCAGCCCGGACTTGACGATTCGCAAGTTGATCACGCTGATGCGGATGTTCGGGTAGAGCGGCCGCCATGTCGGGCAACGCTACAGGGTATGGCCGGCGAGACGTGCTCAAAGCCGGTGCCTTGATCGCCGGCGGCTCGTTGATCTACAGCATCGCCAGCCCACCCTCAGAACAACACCCCAGTTCTCGCGCCATCGAGCGTGGGACAAACGCTGCTCCAGGAGTACCTTCAATGTCTGCTGTACATGTAGTCCGTTTTGAGTTTGAGAACGGTATCCACTGGGGCGTGCTACGCCAAGACCGTATCACGATTGTCCCAGGTACCTTTGAGACCACGGGTGACTTCATCAGCCACAACAGTATCGATGACCTCGCTCAACTGAATGGTACTCAGTTGGAGGCGCACAAAGTGAAACTGCTGTCGCCGGTGACCCGCAATCAACAGTTCGTCTGCCAGGGGGCCAACTATCGACAGCACATGATCGAGTCGGGTATGGACCCGGATGCGAAGAAATACAACATGATGTTCACCAAGGCGACCAGCTGCCTGGTGGCCGCAGACAGCGTCCTGATCAAGCCGCGCAGCGTCCGATTCCTTGACTATGAGATCGAGCTCGGGCTGGTGATGAAACGCGTCATCAGCGGCGCAGTGACCGTCAACGATGCCAATCTGCATGAGTTCATTGCTGGCGTGATCATTGTCAATGACTACTCGGCACGCGACATTCAGATCCCGCAGATGCAGTTCTACAAGGGCAAGAGCTTCCGTACTTTTGGCCCGGTCGGCCCCTACCTCTGCCTGCTGGATGCCCAGGACATGCATTACCTGAAAGCATTGCAGTTGCGCCTGACGGTCAATGGCGAGGTGCGACAAAGCGACAGCACGGCCAACCTGGTGTATGGCCCCGCTGAAACCCTGACCGAACTCTCCTCCGTTCAAGATCTCGCCCCCGGCGACCTGATCGCCACCGGTACGCCGGCGGGATGCGCGCTGACCATCCCTTCGCCCGCCAAACAGCGCATTGCAGCGCTGATGCCAGAAGCCACCAAGTGGAAGCTTTTCCTCAAAGCGCAGGAAGGGCGGACGCAGTATCTCAAGGCAGGAGACGTCGTCGAAGCGCGCATTCGCAGTGTGGATGGTGTGATTGACCTGGGTGTGCAACGCAACCGAGTCGTAGAGGAGGCCTGACGATGATGGTGCGATCTCTGAACGACATTGAAAGTATCGAGCAGGTTCCGTTGTCGGAGCGTGGCTTGGCTTCCAGCACCTATGAAGCACTGGCGCGTACAGCCGGGCTTTCTCCCAATGCACCCGCACTGAGTTTCTTCGCCGACGCTACCAGCTTCAGGAACACCCACCACTGGAGCTATGCCGAACTCGTCGAAGATATCACTCGCGCGGCGAATGCCTTCCACGACCTGGGCATTACCCCAGGGGAAGTGCTGGCCTTCATCCTGCCCAACCTGCCGGAAACCCACTTCACTATCTGGGGGGGTGAAGCGGCCGGTGTCGTCATGGCGATCAATCCGCTGCAGGAGGCCAAACAGATGGCGGCCTTGCTACGGGCCGCCAAGGCCAGCGTGGTGGTAACGCTCGCACCGACGCCGGGCAGCGACTTGTGGCCCAAGCTGGCCTCGCAGCTGGATCAACTTCCCGAGATCAAGCACGTCGTTTGGGTTGGTATGGGCCCCTATGTTGACGTCGCCCAGCGTGAATCCCTCGCATCCCTGGCAGAGAAAGAACGTGAGTTGCACAGGGGGACCACGATTCATGAATTACGAACGTTGATGGATGCTCAGCCAGGCACGCATCTGAAGAGTGCTCGGCTGTTCCGCCCTGAGGATCGTTCCTCTTACTTCTGCACCGGCGGTACCACCGGGCTGCCCAAGATTGCGATGCGAACCCATGGGGCGGAGGTCTTCAACGCGTGGGCCATGGCCACGCACATGCAACCCCATGGGGGTGGCCAGGTCATTTTTTGCGGGTTGCCGCTGTTCCATGTAAATGCTCAGCTGGTGACAGGCCTGATGCCTTGGACCCAGGGTGATCATGTCATCCTCGGCACGCCGCAGGGCTACCGCGGTGAGGGTGTGATCCCACGCTTCTGGGAGATGGTCGAGCACTTCGGCATCAACTTCTTCTCCGGCGTTCCAACCGTCTATTCCGCACTGTTGCAAAACGAGCTGGAAGGCCGTGACCTGTCCAGCCTGCGTTATGCCATGTGTGGTGCCGCACCGATGCCGGTCGAACTTTTCCGGGAGTTTGAAGGCCGGACCGGGGTAAAGATCCTCGAAGGCTATGGACTCACGGAAGGCGCGTGCGTCTCCTCGGTCAATCCGCCCCATGGCGAGCGCTACATCGGCTCCATCGGTATACGGATTGCCTACCAGGACATGCGTGCAGTCATGCTCGATGACGCTGGAGAGTATCTGCGCGATGCCGACATCGACGAAATTGGCCTGATCACCATCACGGGGCCGAACCTGTTCGAGGGTTATGTTGAAGAAAGCCATAACCGGGGCCTGTGGATCGACATCAATGGTCAGCGCTGGCTGAACACGGGCGATCTGGGGCGCCAGGATGAAAATGGCTACTTCTGGTTAACCGGGCGCAAAAAGGAACTGATCATCCGCGGCGGCCACAATATCGATCCCAAGCAAATCGAGGAGGCTTTGCAGGCCCACCCAGCAGTGGCGTTGGCGGCTGCCATCGGCAGCCCGGACGCCTATTCGGGTGAAGTGCCGGTCGCCTACGTGCAACTGCGGCCAGGCCACACCTGCAACGTTGAAGAACTTGAGCAGTTTACTCAACACCACATCAGTGAGCGGGCGGCCATCCCCAAGCGGATTGAAATTCTCGAAGCACTGCCGTTGACGGCGGTGGGCAAAATCTTCAAGCCCGCGTTGCAGCAGCGCGAAGTTGCCAGGGTTGTCCGGCAGGATGTGGATCGCATGTGCCTGAAGGACATTGCGGTCGAGGTGATTCAGCATGAACAACGCGGGTTAGTCGCGTGCATCCGGGCCGGGCGAGATCAAGAGTCCCTGGCCCTTCTTCTAGGTCGCTATAGCTTTCAGGTGGAGTGGCTTGAATGATCCTGACTTTGTCTTCGTAAATTCGGCACTCCGACCCTGGTGCTAATCAGCCAGGGCCTTTTTCACAACTTCGATCAACGCCAACCGGCACTGCCAAGTGCACCGGAAGGCGAAGCTTTGCCTGCGCACCAATCAATAAAAACAATACGAGGTGGGAAATGAAACTGAGCAACCGTGCAACCCCGTGTCTCTGCGCTGTGCGAGAAATGTCTTCCTGGATCAAGTTCACAGGTGCCGCGGCAATACTCGGCGTTTCAACAAGCGCGAGCGCCAATGGCATTGCCTTGAACGAGCAAAGTGCAAGCAGTGCGGGTACGGCTTATGCGGGGAGGTCGTCTTCTGCGCTGGACGCCAGCACCATCTTTGGAAACCCTGCAGGTTTGACCAAATTGAAACGTACCGAGATTTCCGGCGGAGCCGCGGTCGTTTCGGTGAGCGATGACATCAGTGATGCACAGAGCAGTGCCTCGGGAACGAATAAAGGGGACTCGGTCCCTTTGGGGGTTGTGCCCTTCGCCTATATGTCGACGCCACTTGATGATCGTTTCTCGATTGGCCTGGGTCTTTATGCTCCGAGTGGTCTGATCAATGATTACGAGAGCAGTTTTCAGGGCCGTTACCATGGCTCCTATAGCACGACCAAGGAAGTAACCCTGCAGCCCACCATTGCCTATCGGATCAATGACTACCTGTCCATTGGTGGCGGACCGACCATAAACCACTTCAGTGCAAAGCTTCAGAACTACCTGGCCACCGGCGCCCTGAACAACGGCGAGGACACACTGGTCACCATCAAGGGCGATGACACCGCACTTGGCTACAACGTCGGCATCCTGGTTGACTTTACCGAGGCCACCCGTTGGGGGATCAACTATCACTCGAAGGTGGACTATGAACTTGAAGGGCATACCGAGGTTTCCGGCTCCCCGAGCGTTATCCCGCTGGACGGAAAGTATGACAACAAGATAGACATCACGATGCCCGAATCTGTGGACACCTCCATCACCCATCATTTCAACAGTCGCTGGACGGGATACCTGGGGACCACCTGGAAACGCTGGAGCCGGATCAAGAAGGTCGAGGCAGTCAACAGTGGGCTTTCCCCCTTGGGCCAGGCAGCTGGCCTGGGAAGTGTGACCGAAGAAATGAACTGGCATGACACTTGGGCCACCGCCGTTGGCGCATCCTGGCAATTGAACCAACAATGGCTGCTGCGTGCAGGCTACGCCTATGATCCGTCGCCAATCAGCAATGCCGATCGTAGCGTGCGCGTTCCGGTCGGGAATCGCCAAGCCGTGACCCTGGGTGGTGCTTATTCGCCGAA
>NZ_AKJJ01000024.1:0-7037 GCF_000282395.1 Pseudomonas sp. GM55
TTGGAAAGCTTCTTGCAGTAGCCGCCCTGCGCCTGCTTCAGGCGTCAAAAGTTTGCTTTAAAGGAATGGTGAAACCGGTGGATCGCTCTCAGTTGCTCAACAGTGCCCGCACGAACATGGCAGACCTCAGTCGAGGCAATCTGGGCGTGCCGCTGTTGCTGCTGGTCATGCTGGCGATGATGATGCTGCCGGTGCCGCCGTTCCTGCTGGACGTGTTCTTCACCTTCAACATTGCGCTGTCCATCGTCGTGCTGCTGGTGTGCGTCTACGCCTTGCGCCCGCTGGATTTCGCGGTGTTCCCGACCATTCTGCTGGTGGCGACGCTGTTGCGCCTGGCGCTGAACGTGGCGTCCACCCGGGTGGTGATGCTTCATGGCCAGGATGGCCATGCCGCTGCGGGCAAGGTGATCCAGGCGTTCGGTGAGGTGGTGATCGGCGGTAACTACGTGGTTGGTATCGTGGTTTTCGCGATTTTGATGATCATCAACTTCGTTGTGGTGACCAAGGGTGCAGGGCGGATTTCCGAGGTGAGCGCGCGTTTCACCCTCGATGCGATGCCCGGTAAGCAAATGGCGATCGACGCCGACCTCAACGCCGGTCTGATCGATCAGGCCCAGGCCAAGGCCCGCCGCTCGGAAGTGGCCCAGGAAGCCGAGTTCTACGGCTCCATGGACGGTGCCAGCAAATTCGTCCGTGGTGACGCCATTGCCGGCCTGTTGATCCTGTTCATCAACCTGATCGGCGGTATGGCGGTCGGTATCTTCCAGCACAACATGAACTTCGCCGACGCCGGCAAGGTGTATGCGCTGTTGACCATCGGTGACGGTTTGGTGGCGCAATTGCCATCACTGTTGTTATCGACAGCGGCAGCGATCATGGTCACCCGTGCTTCCGGTTCGGAAGACATGGGCAAGCAAATCAATCGCCAGATGTTCGCCTCGCCCAAGGCGCTGGCGGTGGCGGCGGGCCTGATGGCGGTCATGGGCCTGGTGCCCGGCATGCCGCACTTCTCGTTCCTGAGCATGGCGGCCCTGGCGGCTGGCGGCGCTTACCTGTTCTGGAAAAAGCAGAACGTCGCCAGGGTTCAGGCCCTGCAAGAGGTCAAGCGCCAGCAGGAACTGCTGCCGTCGCCGGCCCGCGCCCAGGAAACCAAGGAGCTTGGCTGGGATGATGTGACACCCATCGACATGATCGGCCTGGAAGTGGGTTATCGCCTGATTCCTTTGGTGGACCGTAACCAGGGCGGCCAGTTGCTCGCGCGGATCAAGGGGGTGCGCAAGAAGCTGTCCCAGGATCTTGGCTTCCTGATGCCGACCGTGCATATCCGCGACAACCTCGACCTGGCGCCAAGTGCCTATCGCCTGACCCTCATGGGGGTGATCCTGGCTGAAGCGGAGATTTACCCGGATCGCGAGCTGGCGATCAATCCGGGGCAGGTCTACGGCACGCTCAATGGCATTACCGCCAAAGATCCGGCTTTCGGCCTGGAGGCGGTCTGGATCGAAATCAGCCAGCGCGCCCAGGCGCAATCCCTTGGCTATACCGTGGTCGATGCCAGTACAGTAGTGGCTACTCACTTGAACCAGATTCTGTACAAGCACTCCAGCGAGCTGATCGGCCACGAGGAGGTACAGCAACTGATGCAATTGCTGGCGAAAAACTCGCCGAAACTGGCCGAAGAACTGGTGCCGGGCGTGTTGTCGCTGTCGCAACTGCTCAAGGTTTTGCAGGCGTTGTTGGCCGAACAGGTACCGGTGCGGGACATTCGCAGCATCGCCGAAGCCATCGCCAACAATGCCGCCAAGAGTCAAGATACCGCCGCGCTGGTGGCTGCCGTGCGGGTTGGCGTATCCCGTGCAATCGTCCAAAGCATTGTAGGCACTGAGTCGGAGCTGCCAGTTATCACGCTGGAGCCAAGGTTGGAACAGATATTGCTCAATAGTCTGCAAAAGGCAGGACAAGGCTCGGAAGAGGGCGTTCTGCTGGAGCCAAGCATGGCTGAGAAGCTGCAACGCTCGTTGATCGACGCGGCGCAGCGTCAGGAGATGCAAGGTCAGCCGGTGATTCTGCTGGTGGCCGGTCCGGTTCGCGCAATGCTCTCGCGATTTGGCCGGCTCGCAGTCCCGGGTTTGCATGTGTTGGCTTACCAGGAAATCCCTGACAACAAGCAAGTGACCATCGTTGCGACAGTAGGGCCCAACGGCTGAGGTAGTGGTTTATGCAAGTTAAGCGTTTTTTCGCCGCCGATATGCGTCAGGCCATGAAGCTGGTTCGCGATGAGCTGGGCGCTGATGCCGCCATCATTGGCAACCGCCGGATCGCCGGTGGTGTCGAGCTGACGGCTGCGCTGGATTACAAACTGTCGGCGCTGTCCCCTCGCGTTCCGAACATGGAACTCGAGGACGAGCTGCGCAAGACCCAGTCGCGGATCGTCACTGCCCAGGCCGAATTGAGCCTGCGCGGCGAGGGCGAGAGCGAGAGCGACAAGAGCACCAACCGTCAGTTGTTCGCGGGTTTGCCGTTGACCGCCGCCGAGCCGCTGATCGAGCCGACGTACGCCGAACCCCGTCGCCCTGCACCGGCCGTTGCGCCAGCGTCCGGTGGCGTAGACCCGCGAGCGTTCGACTCGATGCGTTTCGAGCTCAACAGCTTGCGCGAACTCATGGAAGTACAGCTTGGCTCGCTGGCCTGGAATCAGCTGCAAGGCAGCCGTCCGGACCAGGCCAATCTCTGGCGTCGCCTGCAACGCATCGGCCTGTCTGGCCCGCTGTCGCGCGACCTGCTGGCAATGATCACCGAAATCGAAGAACCTCGTCAGGCTTGGCGCATGTTACTGGCGCACCTGGCGCGCATGATCGTTACCCCGGAAGTCGAACCGCTGGAAGAGGGTGGGGTGATCGCCATGGTCGGCCCTGCCGGCATGGGCAAGACCACTACCCTGGCCAAGCTGGCTGCTCGTTACGTGCTCAAGTACGGCGCGCAGAACATTGCGCTGGTGAGCATGGACAGCTTCCGCATCGGTGCCCAGGAGCAGCTCAAGACCCTGGGGCGCATTCTCAATGTGTCGGTGACCCATGTCGATCCGGGCCAGTCCCTGGTGCAGGCTCTGGAGCCGTTACTGCGCAAGCGCGTGGTGCTGATCGATACCGCGGGCCTGCAGGCCAGCGATCCGGCCCTGCGCATGCAGCTTGAAAGCCTGGCCGGTCGCGGTATCCGTTCAAAAAATTATCTGGTTCTGGCAACCACCAGCCAGAAACAGGTTCTAACGGCCGCTTACCACAGTTACAAGCGTTGCGGGCTCGCTGGCTGCATCCTGACTAAACTGGATGAGACGGCAAGCCTGGGCGAGGTGTTGAGCCTGGCCATCAGTCATGAGTTACCCGTGGCCTACCTGACCGATGGCCCGCGGATCCCGGATGATTTGCATCTGCCGCGTCGTCATCAGTTGGTCAGTCGCGCCGTCAGCGTGCAAATGCAGGAAGAACCCAGCGAAGAAGCCATGGCTGACATGTTCGCTGACATCTACCACAGCCCGACCAAGCAGGTTGGCTGAGGTAATAATGAACAGTTTTTGTACCTACATCGATGGTCTGCCATGCATTGTTCCGTTTGTGAACGCGCAGCCAGTAATGTGGCCTCCGTCTATGCAAGACAAGGTAAAGAAATAACATGGGCAGCATGCATCCCGTACAGGTGATCGCGGTGACCGGCGGCAAAGGTGGCGTCGGGAAAACTAATGTGTCAGTGAACTTGTCCCTGGCTCTGGCTGAGCTTGGCCGGCGCGTCATGCTGTTGGACGCCGACCTGGGACTGGCGAACGTCGACGTTCTGCTGGGCCTGACACCCAAACGTACCCTGGCCGACGTGATCGAGGGCCGCTGCGAACTGCGCGACGTACTGCTGCAGGGGCCTGGCGGCATCCGTATCGTTCCGGCCGCATCCGGCACTCAGAGCATGGTGCATCTGAGTCCTGCGCAACACGCGGGCCTGATCCAGGCCTTCAGTGATATTGGCGACAACCTCGACGTATTGGTGATCGACACCGCTGCGGGCATTGGTGACTCGGTAGTCAGCTTCGTTCGTGCAGCCCAGGAAGTGCTGCTGGTGGTGTGTGACGAGCCGACCTCGATTACCGATGCCTACGCCTTGATCAAATTGCTCAATCGCGACTACGGCATGAACCGCTTCCGCGTCCTGGCCAACATGGCCCAGAGCCCGCAGGAAGGACGCAACCTGTTCGCCAAGTTGACCAAGGTCACGGATCGCTTCCTCGACGTCGCCCTGCAATACGTCGGCGCGGTGCCCTACGACGAAAGCGTGCGCAAGGCGGTGCAGAAACAGCGCGCCGTCTACGAAGCTTTCCCGCGTTCCAAGTGCTCGCTGGCGTTCAAGGCCATCGCGCAGAAAGTCGATACCTGGCCGCTGCCTGCCAACCCGCGCGGGCACCTGGAGTTTTTTGTCGAGCGCCTCGTGCAGCAAACAGCGGGACCCGTGCTATGACAGCAAGCGGTTACAACCTCTACAAGCGATCGGCGCGTGATGCGCAGTACGAGCTGATCGAGCGTTACGCGCCGCTGGTTAAACGCATTGCTTACCACTTGCTGGCGCGCTTGCCGGCCAGTGTCCAGGTCGAAGACCTGATCCAGGCCGGGATGATCGGCCTGCTTGAAGTATCGACCAAATACGACGCCAGCAAAGGCGCCAGTTTCGAGACGTACGCGGGCATTCGAATCCGCGGCGCCATGCTCGATGAAGTGCGCAAGGGGGACTGGGCGCCACGTTCGGTTCACCGCAATACGCGCATGGTCAGCGACGCGATTCGCTCGATTGAAGCGAAAACCGGCCGTGACGCTAAAGATCACGAAGTTGCGGCCGAACTCCAATTGAGTCTCGACGATTACTACGGAATTTTGAACGACACCCTGGGCAGCCGGTTATTCAGTTTCGACGATCTGTTGCAGGACGGCGAACACGAAGGGCTGCACGAGGATGGCGCGAGTGCTCATCTCGAGCCGTCACGCGATCTGGAAGATGAACGCTTCCAGGCTGCGCTGGCGGATGCGATTGCCAATTTGCCGGAGCGTGAGCGACTGGTGTTGGCGCTGTACTACGACGAAGAGTTGAACCTCAAGGAAATCGGTGAGGTCCTGGGGGTCAGCGAATCGCGGGTCAGCCAGTTACACAGCCAGTGCGCGGCCCGTTTGCGGGGGCGTTTGGGGGAGTGGCGAGCGCGCTGAAGGCAGTGTGGGGGCACTGCGAACGAGGCTGGTGTGGTGTTGAACTGCGCCGGTCGCGATCTGTTGTGCTCCAGACAGTCATTGAGTGCTTTGCCGGATTGATTGAAATGGCGCGTCCAGGTGCTGGGCGCGTTTAAGACTGCTTGGAGGTCGAATTGGACAAGAACATGAAAATCCTCATCGTTGATGACTTCTCAACGATGCGGCGGATCATCAAGAACCTGCTGCGTGACCTTGGGTTCACCAACACCGTCGAGGCCGACGATGGCACTACCGCCATTCCGGTGCTCAACAGCGGAAGCATCGACTTTCTGGTAACGGACTGGAACATGCCTGGCATGACCGGTATCGATCTGCTGCGCCACGTGCGCGCCGATGAAAAGCTCAAGCACCTGCCGGTGCTGATGGTGACCGCTGAAGCCAAGCGCGAGCAGATCATCGAAGCGGCCCAGGCCGGCGTTAACGGCTATGTGGTCAAACCCTTCACGGCCCAGGCGTTGAAAGAAAAAATCGAGAAGATTTTCGAACGCATCGGTTGATGAGTGCGCCACGGGGGAGCTATGGGCAATAACGAAACGTCATTGGGCGATTTTGAATCGACCCTGAAAAAACACGCCGTCGAATTGGTTGCGAGCCTTGAAAAGGGCAAGTTCGGCGACGCGGTGCAATTGATCCATGAGCTCAACCAGACCCGTGACCGCGGCCTGTATCAGGAAGTGGGCAAGCTCACTCGCGAACTGCATAGCGCGATCGTCAATTTCCAGATTGACCCGCACATGCCGCAAGCCGAAGAAGTGTCGCAGATCACCGATGCCACCGAGCGCCTGGGGTATGTGGTCAAGCTGACCGAAGCCGCGGCCAACCGCACCATGGATCTGGTGGAAAGTGCCACGCCGCTGGTCAATGGCCTGGCGGAGGAAGCCCAGGCCTTGAGCACCGACTGGGGGCGCTTCATGCGTCGCGAAGTCGGTGCCGAAGAGTTTCGTGAGCTGGCGCGGCGGGTCGACGGGTTCCTGGCGCGCAGTGGCACGGACAATCGCGCGGTGTCGGGCAACCTCAACGACATCCTGCTTGCCCAGGATTACCAGGACCTCACAGGGCAAGTGATCAAGCGTGTGACCCAGTTGGTCACCGAAGTTGAAAGCAACCTGCTCAAGCTCGTGCTCATGGCCAGTCAGGTAGACCGCTTTGCGGGCATCGAACATGACCGTGAAGCGATGCTTGCTGAAAAAGATCCACAAAAACATCTCTCTCAGGGTGAAGGTCCGCAGATTCATGCCGATAAAAGAGAAGACGTTGTGTCCGGTCAGGACGATGTGGACGATTTGCTATCCAGCCTGGGGTTTTAGAATTTTAGGCATTTTAGGTTTTTAGACCTGTCTGTTAGGAGCACACCCTTAATGAGCTTCGGCGCCGATGAAGAGATCCTTCAGGATTTCCTGGTTGAGGCCGGCGAGATTCTAGAGCAACTGTCCGAGCAACTGGTCGAGCTGGAAAGCCGTCCGGATGATGCGGACTTGCTCAATGCAATTTTTCGCGGTTTTCACACTGTAAAAGGGGGCGCCGGCTTCCTCCAGCTCAACGAGCTGGTGGAGTGCTGCCACATCGCCGAGAACGTGTTCGACATCCTGCGCAAGGGTGAACGTCGCGTCGATTCGGAACTGATGGACGTGGTTCTCGAAGCGCTGGACGCGGTGAACAGCATGTTCAGCGAAGTCCGCGAGCGCAGCCCGATCACGGCCGCGACACCTGAACTGCTCGCGGCGCTGGCCCGTCTGGCCGAGCCGCAATCGGCTGGGG
>NZ_AKJJ01000025.1:0-1185 GCF_000282395.1 Pseudomonas sp. GM55
CTGTAGGAGTTTCCCATGCAACGCATCGACCACAAACTTCCCTGGAGCCACCTGGGCACAGATCGCACCCTCAGCGTGTTTCGTTATGGCACCGGCCCGCGCAAGGTGTACATCCAGGCCAGCCTGCACGCCGACGAATTGCCGGGCATGCGCACGGCCTGGGAATTGAAGAAACGCCTGGCCGAACTTGAACAACAGGGGCAACTGAAAGGTGTGATTGAACTGGTGCCGGTGGCCAATCCCATTGGCCTCGATCAGCACCTGCAAGGCAGCCACATGGGGCGTTTCGAGCTGGGCAGCGGCAAGAACTTCAACCGCTCGTTTGTCGAACTCAGTGCACCGGTGGCCGAGTTGATCGGTGATCGCCTCGGCAGCGATGCCCAGGCCAACATCGTGCTGATTCGCCAGACCATGGGCCAGGTCCTCGACGACTTGCCGGCAGCGACATCGCAGCTCGAAGCAATGCACCGCCTGTTGCTGCGCCATGCCTGTGACGCCGACATCACCCTCGACCTGCATTGCGATTTCGATGCAGCGATTCACATCTACGCCTTGCCGCAGCACTGGCCACAATGGCAATCCCTGGCGGCGCGCTTGAAGGCCGGCGTGGCGTTGTTGTGCGAAGACTCCGGCGGCAGTTCGTTCGATGAATCCTGCTCTTCGCCATGGTTGCGTCTGGCCAGGGCGTTCCCGGCGGCGGCGATTCCACCGGCCAACCTGGCGACCACGCTGGAGCTGGGCAGCATGGGAGACACCCGCGTCGACCAGGCCCAGGCCAATTGCGAGGCGATTCTCGGGTTCCTCGCCGAGCAGGGGTTCATCTCCGGCACTTGGCCGGCGGCACCGGCCGAATGCTGTGAGGGCATGCCGTTCGAAGGCACCCAATATCTGTTCGCACCGCACCACGGGGTGGTCAGTTTCCTGCGTGAAGCCGGGGAATGGGTGGAGAAGGGCGATGCGCTGTTCGAGGTGGTCGATCCGTTGCACGACAAGGTCACCACCGTGCAGGCCGGTACCAGCGGCGTGCTGTTTGCCATCGACCGTGGGCGCTACACCCAGCCCGGCACCTGGCAGGCGAAAGTCGCCGGGCGCGAGCCGATTCGGGCGGGGAAGTTGATCAACGACTGATCCGGAGTTTGGCGTGACAGCCTGTGTTTTGTTGTTGGTGTACATATCCGTTGTTGC
>NZ_AKJJ01000026.1:0-7712 GCF_000282395.1 Pseudomonas sp. GM55
TCGGGGTCTGGTGGCTGATCAAGCGCACGCGGCTGCACACCATTGCCCAGGAGATTGAAGGATGAATCTCACCCGCGAAGCCTTGTGGCTGATCGTCGGTTTTGCCGGCCAGATCGCCTTTACCGGGCGCTTTGTCCTGCAGTGGCTGTACAGCGAGTACAAGAAACGCAGCGTGATCCCGGTGAGCTTCTGGTACCTGAGCATCGTCGGCAGCACCTTGCTGCTTGCCTATGCCATTTACCGTGAAGACCCGGTGTTCATCGCCGGGCAGGCGTTTGGCTCCATCGTCTACTTTCGCAACCTGCAATTGATCAAGAAAAGCAAACACCTGAAGGAGTAGGTCATGCGCGGATCGTTATCGACCCGAAATATTACGTTGCTCGTGGCTATCGCGATGGCGTTGCTGTTTTTCTGGGGGTTGGGCAGCGTGCCGTTCCTCAGTGTCAACGAGGCGCGCCGCGCCGTTACCGTGCGCGAAATGCGCGAGGCAGGCAGCTGGCTGCTGCCTTACATGAACGGCGACTTGTACCTGTCCAAGCCGCCGTTTTTCTATTGGGCGGGCCTGGTTTCAACGGCGGTGCTGGGCAGCTTGTCCGAGTGGAGTGTGCGTCTGCCTTCGGCGCTGGCCGCGGCCTTGTGCTGTTTTGGCACCTATCTGTACGGCGTTCGGCAGGCGGGGCGGCAGGTCGGTTTGTTCGCCGTGGTGTTCCTGGCCGCGAACGGTGCCTTCAGCCTGTTCGCACGGCGCTCGGAAATCGAGATGCTGTTGACCCTGCTGTGCTTCGGCGCATTGCTGGCGGCCTGGCAGTTCATCTTCCAGCAAGGTCGGGTCTTCTGGAGTCGGTTGAGCTATGTGCTGCTGGGGTGCGCGCTGCTGACCAAAGGGCCGGTTTGCCTGTTGTGGGTGACGGCGCCGATCCTGGCCTATGCCTTGATCTACCGTGATGCCCGGGCCAAAGCTTATCTGTGCGACGGTTGGGGCTGGCTGATTGCCGTGGTGCTGGGCAGTTCCTGGTACGTGGCGGTGTCGGTGAGTCAGGGCTGGGGGATCTGGGCGTCGATCATCAGCGAAGACATCGTGAATAAGATCGACGGGCAGGGCGCCGAGGCCTGGTACGCGTATCTGTTGTACCTGGCCGGTGATTTCTTCCCGTTCTGGCTGATCGTGTTCGTACAGCCGCGCAAGTTCTGGGCAATGATCCGCTCGCGCCGCGAGGCTGCCATGCTGCTGTGCTGCAGCCTGTTGCCGCTGCTGGTGTTTTCCCTGTTCACCGAAAAGCACGGCAAGTACCTGTTGCCGGTTTATCCGTCGATGGCGTTGCTGCTGGCGATGCACTGGTCGGCGGTGCTCGATGACCTCAAGGGGCGTTGGCGCACGGTCCTGGTCGTTGTGCCCTACGTGATGCTGGCCGGGTTTGTGGTGTTCTACATGTTCGTCGAAGTGCGGGTGTTGTCGCACCGGGTCGGTGGCCTTGAGCAGGTTGCCACGCTGGCCGATGGGCAGCCGGGGCAGAAGGCCTATACCCTCGGTGAGCCGGATATCCGTCTGGTCTATTACATGGGCCGGCCGGTGGCGCCACTGACGGTGGCGCAGTTGCAGTCCGAGTCCCGTCCGGCGGGGCTGCTGTTTGTGCAAGAACCCCTCGCACCGGAATTGCAGAACCTGGCGACATGCCAGGTCGGTGAAATCAACCCGTACCTGAAACCGGACCGTGCAGCGTTGCTCGTGCGTATGGGGGGCGACTGCCGCTGATCGGCTTCCCGGCCGAACACACGCGTCAGCACATCACCCGTCCGGACCAGGCAGGACTAACGATTCTGCCGTCGTGCGCACGGCAATAGTTTACGGCAGCTGAAAAAGACCGGTCTCGGGAGACCTGTGCATGGCTATAATCGGCCCCTGATGCCGATCACCTGTAGGAGCGAGCCTGCTCGCGATGGGCGTCAACGATAACGCGTTCATTCTGGATAAACGCGTTGCGCTTGAGTCCATCGCGAGCAAGCCCGCTCCTGCAAATGACCCACGTTCCCTCCACACGAGACCTGCCATGACCATTTCCCTGTACGACGCTTCCGTGCCTGTTTTCCAGCAAATGCTCAACGCCCTGAGCGATGTACTGAAAAAGGCCGAGGCTCACGCCACCGAGAAAAACATCGACCCTAACGCGTTTCTGCAAGCGCGCCTGTTCCCGGACATGTTCCCGCTGGTGCGTCAGGTGCAGATCGCCGTTGATTTCAGCAAGGGTGTTTCCGGTCGCCTGGCCGAAGTCGAATTGCCGAAGTACGACGACAGCGAAACCACCTTCGCCGAACTGCAAGCGTTGATTGCCAAGGCACTGGCCTTCATCGGCTCGATCAAGCCGGAGCAGATCAACGGCAAGGAAGGCATCGAGATCGTCACCCGCCCGGGCACACCTAAAGAGAAACGCTTCACCGGCCAGTCCTACCTGCTGACCTACGGCCTGCCGCAGTTCTTCTTCCACGTCACCACCACTTACGCACTGCTGCGCCACAACGGCGTGGAAGTGGGCAAGCGCGACTACATGGGCGCGTTCTAAACCGTCCGGGTACAAAAAAGCCCCCGGAGCCTAAGGCTGCGGGGGCTTTTTCATGTGTACGCATTTATTCGCTAAATCACGAACCCTGTGGGAGCGAGCTTGCTCGCGATGAGGGAGTGTCAGTCGACATCAAAGTTGAATGACCCACGGTAATCGCGAGCAAGCTCGCTCCTACAGGGGGTGGGTGTCAGGCCAGGCGCTCGGCTTTTTGCTCTTCACCCAGGCAAGCCGCCGCGGTGAACAGCACATCGGTAGACGAGTTCAGTGCCGTCTCGGCTGAATCCTGCAACACGCCGATGATGAAACCGACTGCCACCACCTGCATGGCGATTTCGCTCGGAATGCCAAACAGGCTGCACGCCAGCGGAATCAGCAACAGCGACCCACCGGCCACCCCTGAAGCACCGCAGGCACAGATCGCTGCAACGACGCTCAGCAGGATCGCGGTCGGGATGTCCACGGCGATGCCCAGGGTATGCACGGCTGCCAGGGTCAGCACGGTAATGGTAATCGCCGCACCGGCCATGTTGATGGTCGCGCCCAGCGGGATCGACACCGAATAGGTGTCTTCATGCAGACCCAGTCGCTTGCTCAATTCCAGGTTGACCGGAATGTTCGCCGCCGAGCTGCGGGTGAAGAACGCGGTGATGCCGCTCTCGCGCAGGCAGGTCAGGACCAGCGGGTACGGGTTGCGGCGCAGTTTCCAGAACACGATGATCGGGTTCATCACCAGCGCCACGAACAACATGCAGCCCAGCAGCACGGCCAGCAGGTGCGCGTAGCCGATCAGGGCGCCGAAGCCGGAGATGGCGAGCGTAGAGGCCACCAGGCCGAAGATGCCCAACGGGGCGAAGCTGATCACCAGACGTACGATCACCGTCACGCCGTTGGACAAGTCGCCGAGCACTTCACGGGTCGTGTCGCCGGCGTGGCGGATGGCAATGCCCATGCCGATGGCCCACGCCAGAATGCCGATGAAATTGGCGTTCATCAGCGCGCTGACCGGATTATCGACCACGCTCAGCAACAGACTTTGCAGCACTTCGCCAATCCCGCCCGGTGCAGTCACTGCAACGTCCTGGGTCGACAGCACCAGGCTCGACGGGAACATCATGCTGGCAACCACCGCGACCACGGCGGCGGCGAAAGTACCCAGCAGATACAAGAACAGAATCGGCCGGATGTGGGTTTCCTGACCATGTTTATGGTTGGCAATCGACGCCATGACCAGCACGAACACCAGGATCGGTGCGACGGCTTTCAGCGCAGAGACAAACACTTTGCCGATGAATGCCGTGGACCTGGCCACGTCAGGGGCGAACAGGGCCAGGGCAATACCGGCGATCAGGCCGATCATGATCTGCGTGACCAGGCTCAAGCGTTTCAGGCGTTGCAATAGGGAAGGGGATGAAGCAGTCATAAAACGGCATCTCTGATTTTTTTAGGTGCAGGGTTTCGCGGGTGTGCAGCAACAAACAGGGCAGGCCGCAGGCAGGAAACCGAAAGGGAAACACAGGGTGTACGTTTTTCAGGGCGCGGACTTTATCACGGGCAGGCACGATCTTTCAGGCCTGTGACGAACTGCCACCATGGCATTCAACGAGATAGGCAGGTTCGTGCAACCGCGTTTGGAAACACTCTGTTAAGATTCGCCATCCTCATTTTCAAGTCTGCCAGTGGGCCTTCGGGTCATCGCTGGTGTCGTCGTTTTTTCTGGAGTTCTGCATGCTGTTGCCCATTCTTCTGTTGTCTGCCGCCGGTTTCACGGTGCTGACCACGGAATTCATCATCGTTGGCCTGTTGCCGGCCATCGCCCGGGACCTGGACGTCAGCATCCCGCAAGCGGGTTTGCTGGTGACGTTGTTCGCTTTCACCGTGGCCGCGTTCGGGCCGTTCCTGACGGCGTACTTCGCCCGCTTCGAGCGGCGCAAGCTGTTCATTTCGGTGCTGATCATGTTTGGCCTGGCCAACACGCTGGCGGCGCTGGCGCCGAACATCTGGGTGATGGCGTTTGCCCGGTTGATCCCGGCGCTGGGTCTGCCGGTGTTCTGGGCGCTGGCCAGTGAAACGGCGGTGGACATCGTCGGGCCGGATTACGCCGGTCGCGCCATCGCCAAGATCGGCTTCGGCATCGTTTGCGCCACGGTGTTCGGCATTCCGGTGGGCACGCTGATTTCCGATGCGTTCGGCTGGCGCAGTGCCTTTGCCATTCTGGCGGTCATCGCCTTTGCCAAGGCGTTGCTGCTGTTTATCTATCTGCCGAAGACCCATCTGCACCAGCATCAGGTGAGCCTGCTGTCGCAGTTCAAGATCCTGCGCAGCCCGCTGATGCTCGGTCACGTGCTGCTGTCGGTGGTGGTGTTCAGCGGTATGTTCACCGCCTACACCTACCTGGCCGACATCCTCGAACGCCTGGCCGGATTCAATGGCACAGTGGTTGGCTGGTGCCTGATGGGCTTTGGTGCGGTCGGGCTGATCGGCAACTCCCTGGGCGGCCGGGCGGTGGATCGTCATCCGTTGATGGCGTCGATGATGTTCTGCGCGTTCATGATTGCCGGCCTGGTGGCGCTGGTGCCGAACATTCATTCGCCGCTCGGTCTGGCGGCGGCGATGGCCATCTGGGGCGTGACCCAGGCGGCGTTGTTCCTGGTCAGCCATGTGCGCCTGATGAAAGCTGCGCCCGAGGCGCCGGCGTTTGCCGCGTCGCTGAACATCGCCGGGGCCAACCTCGGTATCGGCCTCGGCGCGATGATCGGCGGCCGCGTGATCGACAGCGTCGGCCTGCAAGGCCTGGGCTTCGCCGCGGCGGCCTTTATCCTCGCCTCGATCCTGCTGGCCATTGCGCTGATGACCTTCAAGCCCCGGGAAGTCTGTGCCTGAGCGTTTTAAAGCGCGGTAAACAGCTCGCGTCGGGCACCTTCGGTAATGGCAACAATGCCGGGGTGCCTGACCTTGCGTTCCACTGAGATGGCATAGAACGACTCGCTCACGGCGTCGGTCTGGCCGATCACTTCCACGCCATATTGGCGTTGCACCTCATCGGCAATCACGCTCGGGCCGATGAAGATCCCGCTACCGGATTGGCCGAAGGCCTGCATCAGGGCGCTGTCGTCGAACTCGCCGACAATTTGCGGCTGGACCTGCTGCTCGGCGAACCAACGCTGCAAACGGCTGCGCACCACGGTTTCCGGGCCGGGAATCAGCAGCGGCGCACCGTGCAGGTTGCGCGGGAAGTCGTGACCGTAACGTGCCGCCAGCTCAGGGGTGGCGAAGAAGCTTATCCCGCATTCACCGAGTTTCTGGCTGTAGCCCTTGATGTCCAGGTGCGACGGCATCGGGCTGTCGGAAATCACCAGGTCCAGGCGCTGGATCGCCAGATCGGCCAACAAACGTTCGAGCTTGTCTTCGCGGCAGGTGATGCGCAGCGGTTCGCTCAGCTCCATGGTCGGTGCGATCAGGCGGTAGACGATGGATTTGGGCACCACGTCGGCCACGCCGACGCGAAACAGGATCTGCTGCTCATTGGGTTGTGCCCGCAGCATCAGTTCCAGTTCGCCACCCAGCTGAAACATTTGCTCGGCGTAGGGCAGTGCCTGGCGTCCGGCCTCAGTGAGTTCAAGCTGCCGCCCGACGCGCCGGAACAACTCGATGCCAAAGGTCTGTTCCAGCAATGAAATCTGCCCGCTGATGGTTTGTGGCGTGAGGTTCAGTTGCTCGCAGGCGCGCACGATGCTGCCGGTCTTGGCCACCACCCAGAAGTAATGCAATTGCCGATAGTTGAGCATGACGATCTACAGTTCGTAAAAATCGAAGTATAACCGCTGAAAATACGAATTTTCCTGAAGTATTCACTTCCCTAGAATGCATCGCTATCAACGGGCCATCGTTCAGGTCCCGTTTGTTCTATCGAGGAAAGCATCATGAAGCTGAAAACCACGGCACTGTTGATCACGTCTTTACTGGTACTGGCCGGTTGCGACCAGGCTGAGAAAAGCGCGCAGCAGTTGATGGGCAAGGCCGCCGAAAGCGCCAAACAGGCGATTGACGATACCCACAAGGCCGCCGAGCAGGCGCTCAGCGAGGCCACCAGCGGGTTGAGTGGCAAAAAAGAATCATCGGAAAAAGAATCGGAAAAAACCGAATCTTCCTCCCAGGAAATCTAAACCGTATTACAACGAGTCAGGACTGACCCATGGACTACCTTTTACAACTTGCCGCCAGCCCCACCGCCTGGGTCGCCCTCGCCACCCTGATCGTGATGGAGATCGTGCTCGGCATCGACAACCTGATCTTTATCTCGATCCTGACCAACAAGCTGCCCTTGCACAATCGTCAGAGGGCACGGCGCATCGGTATCGGCATGGCGTTGATCCTGCGCCTGGGCTTGCTGAGCACCATCGCGTTCATCGTTCAGTTGACCGCGCCGGTGATCGAGATTCTCGGCCACGCGTTCTCCTGGAAAGACATGATCCTGATCGCCGGTGGCCTGTTCCTGTTGTGGAAGGCGACCACCGAGATTCATCACAGCATGGACCCGGCCCCGGAAGATCCGAAATCGGCGACCTCGACGGTGACCCTGGGCTTCGCTGCGGCGATCGGTCAGATCCTGATGCTGGACATGGTGTTTTCCATCGACAGCATCATTACCGCTGTCGGCATGACCGAGCATTTGCCGATCATGGTTATCGCGGTGGTGGTGTCGGTACTGGTGATGTTGTTGGCGGCTGATCCGCTGGCCAAATTCATCAACGACAACCCGACGGTGGTGATGCTCGCCCTGGGCTTCCTGATCATGATCGGCATGACGCTGATCGCCGAAGGCTTCGGCGCCCATGTACCGAAAGGCTACGTCTATGCGGCCATGGCATTCTCGGCTTCGATCGAGGTGTTGAACATGATGTCCCGCCGGGCCAGAGCGAAGCGTTTAGCCGCTGAAGTCTGACCGTCGCCAATAGAAACGGCCGCCTGAACTCCATGGAGTTCGGCGGCCGTTTTTGTTGGTGTCGGGTAAAGGTGTTTGTCAGTGAGCGTTGGCGTGTTTGTGCGGCGTCTCGTGCGCTTTCGGCGCAGGTGCGGGTTGAACCGGGTGATGGTGGCGGCGAGTAATGCGCAGCACCCCCCACAGCATGGCGGCGGCTACCGCCAGCCAGCTGC
>NZ_AKJJ01000027.1:0-772 GCF_000282395.1 Pseudomonas sp. GM55
GGAACTCCTGCACGCCGTATTGGCTACCATCACCAACGGTGAACTGGTTGTTAATCTGGAGCGTGTGGCCGTTGGCGAAGGTCACCACCAGGCTGGCGTCGCTGCGTGACAGCTGCAGGGTGACCGGGTCGATGCCGGCAGCGAATTCGACCACGTTGAGGTCGGCGCTGGTGCTGTCCCGGAAGTCGTCAATAGTGATCTGGTTCGTAGTATCTCCAACCCGGTAAGTATCGCTGCCGTCTCCACCGCGCAACTGTACCGTCCCTGTCACCGTGCTGACGTCGAGAGTGTCGTTACCACTGTCGCCGGATACAAACCCAAACGGGCTATTGCCGGTGATGGTCACCTGATCATCGCCAGCTCCGGCAGACACGCCGCTAAAGGAGAGGTTGGTGATCGTGACTTGGTCGCTGCCTCCACCGCCGAGCACAATGCCGCCAAACATTTGGCCGATGGTAAGTCGGTCGTTACCATCGCCGCCGTCCACAAAGTCAGTGTCACCAGACACCGTCAGCAGATCGTCACCGCTGCCTCCTGATACTCGCCCGCTCACGACCGTCAGCTGGTCGTCGCCGTCCTCGCCGAACAACTGATCGAAACCGCCGTCCGTGCCGCCGATCAACACGTCGTTGCCGGCGCCACCGTACAGCGCGTCGTTGCCGGCGCCGCCATCCAGCACGTCGGCGCCATTGTCGCCGCGCAGCGTGTCGGCACCGTTGCCACCGTTCAGCGTATCGTCGCCCTCGCCGCCGCTCAGCGTGTCGTCGCCGTC
>NZ_AKJJ01000028.1:0-113126 GCF_000282395.1 Pseudomonas sp. GM55
TCAGACATCGCCACTCTCCCGGGTCATGTTCAGTGGATGGCTGCGCCATCGTCTTCAAGGGATCGGCCCCGGGTTTCCGGTGCAAAAACCAACGTCACCCACAACCCGAATGCGATGATCGATACGGGAAACCACAGGCCAAAATAAGGATCGCCGTAGGCCACGTTCAGGGCCGAAACGATAAAAGGCAACATGCCGCCAATCCAGCCCGCGCCCAGATGGAATGGCAGTGAGAGCGAGGTATAGCGGATGCGCGCGGGAAACAGCTCGACCATAAACGCCGCCATCGGCCCATAGATCATCGCCAGATAAACCACCAGCAAGAGCATCAACACAAACAGCATCGGCCTGTTGACCTGCGCCGGGTCCGCGGTCGCCGGCCAGCCAGCGCTCACCAATGCCCGATGCAGATCCTCAGCGCCAGGGTCTACCAGCCGTTGCTGGCCGATGGTCACGATGACCGTCCCGGTGACCTCGGCGGATTGAGCCCGATAACCTACCCCTTGATCGGTCAGGTAACTGCGGGTGCGATCGCAGGCGCTGACGGGTGCAGAGAACAAGCGAAACTCACAGCCATCGGCAGCGACACTGATGGGTGTTTCCAGAAAGGTCTCCAAGGCCGGATTGGCGTAATGGGTCAGACCTTTGAAAATGGGATAAGTGGTCAGCGCTGCCAGCAGGCAAGCCGCCACCAGAATAGGCTTGCGCCCCCAGCGATCAGACAGCCAGCCAAAGAACAGATAGAGCGGGGTCGCGCATAACAACACGCAGGCCAGAATCAAATGGACGGTCTCAAGTGGCAACTTGAGCGTGCGATTGAGAAAGAACATCGAGTAGAAATGCCCGGTGCCGAAAATCGCCCCCAGTGCAGCGGCCACACAAAACAGCATCAACACCAGGCGCAGGTTACTCCAGCGCAGGAAGCTCTCGCGGATCGGCGAGCGGGAAGTACGCCCAGTGGCTTTCATGCGCTGGAACGTCGGCGACTCCTCAAGTTTGCCACGCACGTAGACCGAGATAGCCAGCAGCACCAATGACAACACGAAGGGCAAGCGCCAGCCCCATGCGCGAAAATCCTCTTCATTGATAAACCCCTTGAGGCTGTAGACCACCGCCAGCGACAGCAACAATCCAACCCCTGCGGTAATTTGCAGACTGCTGGTGTACAGCCCCCGACGAGCCATGGGCGAATGCTCGGCAACGTACGTCACCGCGCCGCCGACTTCCCCCCCCAAGGCCAGTCCTTGCAACAACCGCAACAGCACCAGGCAGATAGTCGCGGTGATACCGATGTGCTCAAAGCTCGGCAGCAAACCGATGCCGACGGTGGCCACTCCCATCAGTACGATGGTGACCATGAACGTACGTTTACGCCCCAGGCGGTCACCCATCTGCCCGAACAGCAAAGCCCCCAACGGGCGAACCAGAAAACCCGCACCGAAGGTTGCCAGGCTGGCGAGAAACGCCGCCGTGGCGTTTCCGGGGGGAAAAAACAGTACGCTAAAGTAGCCGGCCAACGCCGCATAAATGTAGAAGTCATACCATTCAAGCAATGCCCCGAAGGAAGAGGCAAGAATGACTTTACGCTCTTCACGGGTCATGCCGCGCGCCTGAGAAACCTTGGCAAGGGTCGCATTGTTCATCGGCCGAACCACCCTTTGATGCGATTCCAGATGATGCTCATCCCCAAGGCAAAGACATTCAGTTTGGCCGGTTGCGTCGACGGCTTGGCATTGGGATCCATGCGTCGTTCGACGTTGCGACCGAAGTCAAGAATCATCCGGGCCACGAAGTCCTTCACCAGGCCAGAGCGCGAAAATTGCGCCAAAGGCCCCTGCAACGAGTAGAGCATTTCGACTTCGACCAGCGTGGCCCCAGCGTTATCGGACAACACCCGGTAGGTAATCTCGCCATTGGCCCGCGATTGACTGATGGTGTCTTGACCGCCCCCCTTGAGCATGCCCGAACGCTGTTCCTCGTTACGCGTCAAGCGTGCCGCCCCGGCGAATTTGGCAGCCATCGGGCCGAACTTGATGGCAATGAAGCCCTTGACCCGCTCGCCGTCGTTTTCTTCCAGGTTGGCACCGGGAAGACATCCGGCAACCGCTTCCAGGTCGGCCATGAAAGCCCAGACCTGTTCTGGCGGATAGCCGACACTGAAGCGTCCATCCATCCGGGTTCCGCCCTTGATTCCAGCAGGCGCACGCTCGCTCGAGGGTTCTGGCGCAGGGCTGGCGGAAAGCTCGACAGCGGGTGTCTGCGCGCTGTGCTCGGCGGTAAAAGAAGCGAAAGACCCGCCACTGGTGGGTATCGCAACGCCATGGCCCGCCAGGGCCTGTGCACGGGCGGACTCGATCACTGGATCGGGCTGTTCACGTAACTGCGCAAGGACGCTGCGAATGGCTTCGACTATGCCCATGTAGCCCGTACAACGACAGATGTTGCCGGACAGCTCGACACGAATCCGATGCTCATCGGCCTCGGGCAAGCGCAGCACAATGTCGCGGGCAGTGGTCAACATACCCGGCGTGCAGTAACCACACTGCAAGGCATGATGTTCGGAGAACGCCTCACGCAGGAGCGCCATCACCGGGTCTTGCTCAAAGCCCTCGACAGTTGTCACCTGTCGGCCTTCACAGGCCACCGCGAATGTCGTGCACGAACGTACCGGCTGGCCGTCGAGCAATACCGTGCAAGCACCACACACGCCATGTTCGCAACCCAGGTGAGTGCCGGTAAATCGACCTTCTTCGCGGACGAAGTCGCCCAGGTGCATTCTCGGCGCGACCTCACGCTCGAGCAGATTACCGTTGACGTTGATACATACAGAAGTCATACCCGAGGTTCCTTGAATACTGAATCGAGACACCGGCGCAAGGCGGTGAGGCTTTGTTGTCGGTCTACTGCGTCTTTACCGGGTGTCACGCTTGCCACGGCTTTTGCCAACGCGGCAGGTTCAAGTGCTGCTGCTCCCAGTCGGGCGACCGCCACCGACAACTCCCCAAGCAGTGAAGGTGGGCCATCCAGCGCGCCGAGGACAATCCTGGCCAGGCCACGATCCGGGTCAAACACCGCCGCACAACTGGCTTCGGCGAACTCGCCGGTTTTTCGGCAAAGCTTGTGATAGCCCCAGGTCGCACGCGGCCCCAGACGCGGAATGCGCAGTCCGGTAATCAGCTCATCTTCAGCCAGCACAGTGGTATAGGCACCGAGCATGAACTCGGCCATGCTCAACCGACGTTTTCCACGAACACTGCGCAACTCCACTTCGGCGCCCAGGGTAAAAGCCACCAACACCCAGTCGGCCGCCGGGTCTGCATGGGCCAGGCTGCCAGCGAGGGTTCCGCGGTTGCGAATAGCCCTGTAGGCGATCTGCGGAGCCACTTCGGCAAGCAAGGTTCCACGCAGTGCGGCGAACACGCCATCTTCAATCTGCGAGTGGGTAATCGCTCCGCCGACCAGCAGCCACTCGCCGTCCTCGCTCACCTGTTGCATCTCGGTAAACCCGCTGACATCCACCACCTTGTTCGGACGTGCCAGACGCAGGTTGAGCATGGGGCCCAGCGACTGACTGCCACCCATGACCTTGACGATTCCCGCAGACTGATCGGCCAATGCCTCCAGCCCGACCGACAGGGTTGCGGGACGTAGATAATCGAACGCAACGGCTTTCATGCGGCCACCTCCTGCTTGTTGCTTGCTGTCCGGGCGTTGGCCAGCGCCTGTAGCAGCCGGCGCGGCGTCAATGGGGTTTCGGCGACTTCAACGCCAAGATCCGCGAGGGCATCGTTGACCGCATTGAAGATGGCGGCAGGCGGGGCGATAGCACCGCCCTCTCCCATGCCTTTGGCGCCAAATTCGGTATGCGGCGATGGCGTCTCCATGTGGTGAATCCGCAAGTTGGGTACTTCGGTGGGACCTGGCAGGATGTAGTCCGCCAGTGTCGAAGCCAATGGCTGACCATTGACGTCATAGGGCGTTTCTTCGTACATGGCAGTGCCGATACCTTGGGCGATCCCGCCATAGGTCTGCCCCTCGACCAACATGGGGTTGATCATCGTGCCGCAGTCCTCGACCACCACGTAGTCAAGGATTTCGACCTCACCGCTGTCGGTGTCGACGGCAACCAGTACCGCGTGAGTGGCGTAGGTAAAGGCACCGGTATCGACGGCTGGCTTGAAGCCCGTGGTGACTTCCAGCCCGGCAGGGTTAACGTCAGCCGGTAGCGTATGAGGTCTGATGTACCAGGCCGCCCCTACGTCATCCAGCGACACCGAGCCTTGATCACACACCACCCTGCCACCTTGCAGCATGACCTGCGCATCGGACACACCCAGCAAAAAAGCGCCTATATGGGTCAAGCGCGGTAACAACTCACGACAGGCGCGCGCGATGGCGCCGCCAGCCATGACCATCGACCGCGATGCATAGGTACCGGTAGAGAACGGTGTCTGTCCCGTATCGCCATGCAGCACCTTGATCCTTGCAATATCGATCCCCAGTACCTCGTGGGCCACCTGGGCGAAGCTGGTTTCCATGCCCTGACCGTGGGAATGCACACCTACCCGCACTTCAAGACCGCCATCCGGCGTCATGCGCACAGTCGCCTGCTCGTGGCCGGGTATGACAGGCGTACCCCAGGTCGCGAACACCGAAGTACCGTGGGCCGACTGCTCGGTGTAGGTGGCGTAGCCAAGACCGATGCGGCGACCGTCCGCTTCGCCCAGACGCTGGCGCTCACGAATCGCCGACGCTTTGATCAGCTCGGCAGCCTTGCGCAGGCTGGCCGGATAGTCACCACTGTCGAGATGCTTGTTGGCGACGTTGATGAAGGGCATTTGCTCAGGACGCACCAGGTTGTCCAGGCGCACGTCCAGCGGATCGCGCCCGACGGCTCGAGCCACCGCATCCATGGTCAGCTCCATGGCGAAGCAGACTCCGGTGCGAGCCACGCCGCGGTAAGGGACAAAGCCTGGTTTGTTGGTTGCCACGCATTCGGTGACGCAGCGATAACCCTGAAACGCATAGGGGCCTGGCAAATTGCCAACCGCCTGGCCCGGCTCCAGACCGATAGTGAACGGCCAGACCGAATACGCACCGCCATCGATGACGATCTTGGCATCGAGCGCCAACACCCGCCCCTTGGCATCCGCATGAGCGGTCATGACATATTCATGCTCGCGACTATTGGCCCCCGCCGTAAGGTGCTCCCGGCGATCTTCGATAAAACGGAACGGCTGCTTGAAGGTCATGGCCAGCCAGGCGATACATAGCTCTTCCTGCTGCAACACGCATTTGTAGCCAAAGGCACCGCCGACATCCGGCGAGATGACCCGCACCTGCCCCTGATCCAGCTTCAGACACTGGGCCAGGATGGTGCGAATCATGTGCGGCACCTGGGTGGCAGTGACGACCACCAGTTGATCCAGGCTGTGATCCCAGTAAGCCAGAACCGCCTTGCCTTCCATCGGCACCATGCATTGACGTGCCAGCTTCATTCGGCGCGTGACCGTCACGCTCGCCGTCGCCGCACGCTCGGTAAATTCCTTGTCGGCATACAAGGTGACGAAGCGATTGTCGTGCCAGTTGTCATGGATGAAGTCACCTGTAGCAGTGACGCTGCTGGCAGCGTCGGCATACACGGGCAGGTCTTCGTAATCGACCATCACCTGTTCGACCAGGTCTTCGGCCTCGGCACGGGTCGCCGCGCAGACCATTACCACGGGCTCGCCCACAAACCGTACCTTGCCACTGGCCAGCGGCGGCTGGACAGAGGGTTGATAGGTAGGAAGCGTCGAGTCGGCCACGATGTCGCTGGCACTGTTCAAGTCAGCGCGCACAAATGCTCGCCCCTTCAAGGCTGCCGGCACGTCTATCGAGGTGATCAGGGCGTGAGCCAGAGGGCTGCGCAGAAAAGCCACTTCCCGAAGCCCTGGCATGTGGTAGTCGGCAACAAACTTACCGCGACCGTGCAGGTGCCGTTCATCTTCCTTGCGCTTCACTCGGGCGCCAACACCCTGACCCGATTTGCCAGGGTACTCATTGACTTCGCTCATACCTTGCGGACTCCTGAGTTTGCGATGTTCAACCGGTCGGCATGCGCCACGAAATGACGAGGGCACTGACACTCGGCACCCAGATTTTTCAGGAAACGGCGAAGCTGCATGATCAGTGTCCTTTAAGGCTGTTTTTATAAAGTCGTCAGCTAACGTATGAAATTAATCAGTACACTTACATAATAATCATCCCCCAAGCCACGTCAACGACTAGCCGCTAAAAATTCACAGGCGGGCGTTTTCTTCCGTTCACGGGCTCAATGAGAATGTCGATACGGCGCTCAAATCATTTGACATATTAGTCAGTACACTGAATATTATTTGTGGGCATACTGACAAAGGGCAACCTAATGAGCTGGATAAAAATAACAACGGTGGACGTCCTTCAGGACGACCAGGTAATGGCCTTCAAATTACCCGAAGCGCACCTGGCGCTGTATCGCTGCGATGGGGAGTTTTTTGCAACGGACAACATTTGCACCCACCAGCATGCCTTGCTATCGGAGGGCTATCTGGAGGACGGCTGCATCGAATGCCCGCTGCATCAGGCGACATTCGATGTGCGCACCGGCGCGGCCCAATGCGCGCCCGCCACCGCCCCCCTGAAAACCTACGCCGTAAAGGTCGAAGGTAACGCTGTACTCGTGAACCTGGGTTAACGCCATGACCATTGAATGCATTCTTATCGTCGGTGCCGGTCAATGCGGCGCCATGGCCGCAGCATCATTGCGCCAGCGTGGTTTCAGTGGACGGATTGTGCTGGTGGGCCGAGAGTCTCATCCGCCCTACGAGCGCCCCCCTTTGTCCAAATCGGTGCTGACAGAGTCCACGCAAACGGTCAGTGGCCTGCACAAAACCGACTTTTATCGCGAACATGAAATCGAACTGCACCTGGGAACCGCCGTCCAGTCACTGGACCCGCTCAAGCGTACGGCTTTACTGGACGATGGTACCCTGATCGAGTGGGATCGCTGCCTGCTGGCGACCGGTGGACAGCCGCGTGTCCTGGAAAAATTCCCACGGACAATGGCCAATGTTCATTACCTGAGAACGGCCGACGACGCCTTCAAACTGCGCCAGACTCTCCAGGAGTCTAAAGGTCGACTGTTGATCGTCGGCGCCGGATTCCTTGGCCTGGAGGTGGCGTCTACTGCCCGCTCGCTGGGGGTCGAGGTGACTCAACTGGAAGCCGGGGAGCATCTGCTCAAACGGGCACTGCCCAGCGACATCTCGATCTGGCTGGCGGCGCGCGTGCGTGATTACGGCGTGGACTTGCGCCTGGCAACCAGCATCGATCAGCAGCACTCTGGCGAGCCAGGCGTGTACCGCTTGAGCGACGGTACCGACATTGCGCCCAGCACTATTCTGGTCGCCGCCGGCATGCAACCCGAGACCACACTGGCCAAAACCATTGGCCTGGAGATGGCCGACGATGGCGGCATCGCCGTCGACCCCCAATGCGCCACCAGCATTGCCGGCATTTATGCCGCGGGCGACTGTGCCACCCAGAAGGTCGCTCACTGCGGTCAACCCATGCGCCTTGAGTCCTGGCAGTACGCCAACGAGCAGGCACGCGTCGCTGCGGCCGCCATGCTGGGAGAGGACGACAGCCCCACCCCCCTACCCTGGTTCTGGAGCGATCAATTCGATTGCAACCTGCAGATGCTCGGGCTTCCCGAACCGGGCCTGACCTATGTCCAACGCACCCTGAGCACGACTGCCGAGGCCCCGAAATGGCTGAGCCTGGGTCTACGCAACGGTCAACTGAGGCATGTGGTGTGCGCCAACGCAGGCGGCGAACTACGCCCGCTCAAGAGCCTCATGGAGGCTGGCATCGCGTGCTCGGCCCAAGCACTGGCAGACATCAACCAGCCGCTGCGGCAGCTGGAAAAACAATTCAGGACCTCGATCCAGTCCACCTCTTCAGCCCCCTCTCAGGAGCCGCTCCATGTATAACTCGCAAGATGTCATTGCCCGCACCGGGGGCAACAAGGACCTCGCCCTGGCCGATTGTAAGTGGCCCAACGATGACCTTCACTATATCCCCGACTGGGTCTACACCAGCCATGCCGTCTACGATCGTGAAGTCGAACGCATCTTCCACGGCCGCACCTGGAACTTTGTCGCGCTGGAAGCCGAGCTCCCCAACACCGGGGACTACAAGCGCTCATTCGTCGGCCCGACCCCGGTGGTGGTGGCGCGGGCAGAAGACGGCTCGGTCAATGTCTTCGAGAACCGTTGTGCGCACCGCGGTGCAGAGTTCTGCCGACACAGTCAAGGCAATGCCAAGGAGTTTGTCTGCCCGTACCATCAGTGGTCCTACGACCTCAAGGGCAACCTGCAGGGCATACCCTTCAAGCGCGGCGTGAATCGACAGGGCGGCATGCCCAAGGATTTCCGCAACGAAGACCACGGCCTGAAAAAGCTCCACGTCACCACCTGGAACGGTGTCGTCTTTGCCTCCTACCACGCCGATGTCGAACCCATCGAAGAATACCTGACGCCGGAAATCATCGAAGATATGGGCAAGGTTTTCGATGGCCGCAAACTCAAAGTGCTCGGTTACTACCGCAACGAGTTGCCCTGCAACTGGAAGATGTACCACGAAAACCTGAAAGACCCTTACCACGCCACCTTGTTGCATTCCTTTCTGGTGGTCTTCGGTCTGTTGGTGGCAGGCAACAAGTCCGCCATGATTGCCGACCCGGTTCACGGCCGTCACGGCACCATGGCCTCGGCCAAGAGTGAAGACAAATACGCGGCCGTCAGCGACGCCAACAAGGCCGAAATGCGCTCCTACCATGAAGGCATGCGCCTGCTCGACGAGCGCTTCCTGGATTACATCAAGGAATCCGACTCGCCATGGTCGGTGACCATGCAGACCATCTGGCCGAACCTGATCGTGCAGCGGGAAATGAACACCCTGGGCGTACGGCAGATCGTACCCAACGGCCCGAACAGCATGATCATGCAATGGACGATGTTCGGCTATGAAGACGACACCGAGGAGATGACGCGCCATCGATTGCGCCAAGGCAACCTGATGGGCCCTGCCGGATTCCTCGGCCTGGAAGATAATGAAGCGATGAAGTACGTCCAGGAAGGGCTACGCCGTTCCAGCAGTGACGTCAACATCCTCAAACTTGACCACGGTCAGGTGGGTACCACCAACTCCCTTATTTCAGAAGCCGCGATCCGCGCCCTCTACCGCCACTACCGCGAAATCATGGAGCTGTAATGAACGCCTTTGCCAACGAACTGAACCGCCCCTACCCCCTTTATCGCCCCTGCCGGCTTGACCGGGCCACCGCCCTGCGCCTGCGACTGGAGATCGAGACCTTCAATGCCGACTACTGTGCCGTGCTGGACGACGGCCTGATCGAGCAGTGGCCGGATTTCTTCACCAGCGATGCGTTGTATCGCGTGACATCAAGGGAAAACGCCGAGATGGGCATGCCCGTCGGCCTGATCTACGCCGAGGGCCGCAACATGATGCATGACCGCGCGGTGGCCATCTCTCGCACGCAAATGTTCGCACCACGCTATCACCTGCACCTGCTGGGCAATACCCGCGTGATCGATGAGTCAAGCAGCGGCATTATCACCGCCCAGGCCAACTTCATACTGCTGCAGACACTGGTGGAAGGCCCGACAACGACTCACATGGCCGGCACCTACCACGACCGCTTCCAGCGAGTCGACGGCGAGCTGCTACTGCTGGAGCGCCAGGTGATTTATGACAGCACACTGATCGCCAACGACCTGGTGTACCCACTGTAATGCAGGAGCGAGCTTGCTCGCGAAAAACTCGAGGGCACCGCGTTCATCCCGGTAGCCCTCGTCATCGTTAACGTCCATCGCGAGCAAGCTCGCTCCTACATATTCCCGAGCCAGCCACCCATCAAAGCCCGCGCAATACCGTTCGACTGTACTGGTTGTTGGATTCCACCAGGATGGCCAGCAACCCCATGAACTGCTTCTTCTGCGCCGGACGCAATGGCTGGAGCATTCGCTCCTGAGCCCTTGCCATGCTTTCATGCATGACGGCCACAACCTCTCTACCCTGCGCAGTCAGAAAAACGTTGCGCGTACGCCGATCGTGGGGATCCGGCTGGCGATAAAGCAACTCGTTGGTTTCGAGACGCTTTACCACATCAGCGGTATTGGTCCGATCAAGACCGACCTCCTGGGCCAGCGCTGTCTGATCCAACCCGGGCATGACCGAAAGGGTCGTGAGAATGGCATATTGAACGGGGGTGATATTCATCCCTTTGCATTCTTCGAAGAACAATGCGACATGGATCTGGTGCAGGCGGCGAACGAGAAAACCCGGACGCCCCCAAAGAAGCTCTTTGGCCGGATCGTCCAGCTCAGAGTCGGGTGTCGTATTACCAGGGGCTGTCATGAAATTTCCTAGTCATAAATGACGCAAGCATAACCGTACCATGGGGTTGTTGGCACGGTCACGTTGCTAGCAGGGTCTGTCATCAAGTCATTTTGCACGAGGCTATGATAGATGACAGCCCCCTGTTCGATCAGCCCACTGTCGCCAGCGCTTCCTCCAGCGTCATCACTGCCGCGTACTTTTGCGCCATGTCGAAGAGGTTGGCCTCATGGGGCTCCAGCGCCCGATCACCGACGCAATCAGACACCACGAGCGGGCGAAAGCCATGGCTCATGGCGTCGACCACACTGGCGCGTACACAACCGCTGGTGACAGCCCCGGCCA
This sequence comes from Pseudomonas sp. GM55, assembly GCF_000282395.1. Lineage (NCBI taxonomy): Bacteria > Pseudomonadati > Pseudomonadota > Gammaproteobacteria > Pseudomonadales > Pseudomonadaceae > Pseudomonas > Pseudomonas sp. GM55. The sequence continues at coordinate 10,786 of NZ_AKJJ01000028.1, forward strand.
CCAGCAGCGTACGCACGCCATTAAAGTTGAGCCAGGCGGCCAGGTCCGTACCGAAAAAGGCTGAAGGCAGGGTCTTGCGCACCACCAATTCGCCCTCGACCGGCGTCAACGACGGCACAATGGCACTTCGATGCGCATGTTCGAGCAAGGTCAGCATCGAAGGCACTTTCAGCGTAAATACATTACGGTCGGCCCCATCATCGGCGAAGACAATGCGGCTGTGGGCTACCGGCCAGCCTTTATCGCGCGCGTAGTCCAATAGCGGCCGGGTACGCTCAATCGCCTCGGGAATATTGCCGCCGCCGAAGATTGCCGGGTCGGCAAAGCCTTCAACTAGGTCAATGATCAACAGCCCATAGGGCCCCGGCAGCCCCATCGGCGTGCCAAACCCCTGGCGCTCGTAGGTGTGTAGTTTTTCGTTCATTGCATGTCCTCTCGGTCCATTACCCGGCCTTTGTCGACGACCACCCGATCATCCAGATGCACTGTGCAATTACGCAGCGGTATATCGATGTGACAAGCCGTGGTGCGCTTGCCGCCTGCTTCGTTATTCGGGCCCATGGAGAACAGGAAGTTGCCTTCGTAGGCTCGGGCATCCATCCCGATATGGGCCTCCCGATCGAGCAGGCCCAGGGTCGACCAGCGTGCACGGGGTTGCAGGCCCCAGCCGATATGAGACAGCGCATACGCCTCAGGATCGTTGAACACTTCCATGTAGTCGCGCAACAACGCAGCCTCCACGCCACCCTCGATGCTGGTCACGTAGCCATTTTTTACCTGCAGCTCAATCGGATCCTGCACATAGGACTTATGGGGCAACAGGATATCGCCGCGATCGATCACAATCCGCCCATTGGCCCCTAGTTCGTTGGGCCAGGTCAGCACGAAACCGCTGGGCCAGTGATCCCAGCGGCCAGGGGCATCGACAAAGCCGTATTCACTGATCGCCGGGAACTCACCCAATGGACAGGTCAGCGTTGTACCGGCCGCCGAGGTAACGTGCATCTGACTGGCGCGTTCAATCAATGCCGCCGCCTTCAGTACACGTTCTCGATCCGCGACGGTGGGCAGCAGACGCACCAGAATTTCCGGAGGTTCCACCGCCAACAGTATTCGGGTACCACTGGCAAGAATTTCGTGTTGCTCGGGTGAGAACAGCAACGTCATCAGGTCCAGTACCAGATCGCTGGCTTTCAATGCCGCCAGCGCTGGCGCATTTCCAGTCAATGGAGTGACCCCCAGGTACGCCAGGGAATCCCGGCTAAGCGCCTTCTCCCCGTTTACCGGTGGCAGATCGAGCCGATTGACAATCGCCCCCAGGGCCTGGCAGGCCACTTGAGCCGTGCGCAACGTTTGCGGATGAGTATCGGCCCCCGTCAGGATGGTCACACTCTGACCACGCTGCAGATCGCTGAGGGTGAGCACGTGCTTCCAGGCTTCGATCAAATCATAATCGCTGACAGCCATGTTTATTCTCCACTGACTGAGGGCAGCGAAGCCCCCAGAAAATTGTCGAACGCCCGATAGAAACCCTCTTCGTTGTCCCAAGGGATCATATGCCCGGCATCGGCCACCCGGACGACTGCCACATCGCTCATCAACCCCTGGATTTCAGCGATATCCTCATCCAGTATCACCCCGCCTCTCTCGGCAACCATCAGCAGTGCCGGGCAGTTGACGTGGCGCAGATCGGCATGGAAGTCTTCGCTGTGAAAAGCCTCGAAGCTGGCTTTGATCGCGCGCTCGTCACAGGTGTGCAGCCACTCGGCGCGCAGTGACAATTGCTCATCGGTCCAGGTCGGGCAGAAGCTGCGCATGTCATCAGCACTCATTCCGGCTTGAGACAAGCGAATCGAGTCGACATACCACGGCAATTGCGACGGGTAGGCGCGTCGACCAGGGCCCGAGACGGGTGGGTCGACCAGCACCATGCGCGCCAGACTAGCGCCACTTTTGCGCGCCATCCGCGCGGCAATGCGCGCGCCCATGGAGTGCCCGATCAAACTGAAGCGGGAAAAACCCATGGCTTCGGCGAAAGCGCTGACATCAGCAGCCTGCGCCTCGACGCCATAGTCCAGATCCGCACCGGACTCGGAAAGGCCCCGCCCCCGCACATCCAGCACATAGGTGTCGAATGCCTGGCCGAAGCGCTCGGCGACGAAAACCCAGGTCACCGCCGGACTGGTAATACCGGGAATGATGATGACCGGGTCACGTGTGGCCCGCTCACCGCTGGCGCCGCCAAAGCGCAAGTAATGTTGACGGATATCATTGGCGCGGATGTTGGCGCCATAGAGAAATTGGCTCATGACACTTCCTCAGTAGGCACCGGACAGTAGAGCACCGGCACCGGGAACGATCGGCTCGAGGTCAAGCGCCTTGAGCATGGCGTAGGTCGTGGCGATGGCTGCGGTCACCACCGGCTTTCCGGTTTGCGCCTCGACCGTAGCCACCGCGCTCAACGAAGGCATTTGCACACAGGCCGACAGGACGATGGCATCCACACCCGTGAGGTCCAGATTGGCAACGATGCCTGGAAGGTTGGCCGGATCATGGCGAGCGACCGCGAGGTTGTCCTGGATTTCCAGCGCGTGCCAGACTTTGACTTCGATGCCTTCGTGCTCGATATAGTCGACCACCAGTTCCGTGAGTGGCCGCATATAAGGCGCCACCAAAGCGATGCGCTTGGCGCCGAGCACTTTGATTGCGTCCACCAGGGCACCGGCACTGGTAATCACCGGTGCCGGCGCATCGTTATCCTGGGTCACCTTGCTCAAGCGTTGTTGAGACTCGCGGTGGTAACCCTTGCCCATGGACATGATTGCCACCAGGCAGGCGTAGCCGAGGACATCGACACGGGCATCGGACAACTCAAGGGCGCAGCGGTCGGATTGAGCATCCATCGCCGCCAACTCTTCCTTGCGCACATGCTTCATGCGCATCCGGCTGGAATGAAAAGTGAAGCGCTCAGGCCGGATCAACTGGCGGGCGGCGAGCATCGCAGGGATTTCGGTTTCCATGGTGGTATTGGAGCTGGGCACAATTTGCCCGATGCGCAGGAGCTTGGTCATGATTAAGGTCTCGGTATTAGCTGATTGACGTGGTCAGAGTGGCGTTGGCAGATTCAGAGCTTGAATAGGTGTTCGGCGTTGCCATGACAGATCTGGGCACGCACCTCTTCCTCAATATCAACCGAATCGATGAACTCGACGGCAACGGCAGTAGACTCATAGGGGTAGTCGACGGAGAACATCACCGCTTCTGCGCCCAACTCCGCCAGCGCACATTTCAAGGCAGACGGAGAGCAAACCCCTGATGTCGTTATAAGGATATTGCTGCCGATGTATTCCGACGGCGCTCGCTCCAGATGTACGCCATGGGGGTAAACCGCGAAGCGATTGTCGAGGCGCCACGGGATAAACGGCAGGCCTTCGCCCATATGGCCCAGAATGACCTTGAGGTCAGGAAAACGATCGAACACACCACCGAACAGCAGGCGTAAGGCATGACTGGCCGTTTCAACACCCCAGCCCCACGCCGCTCCACGCATTTGCGGATGGCCGTCGAACACCTGGGGGAAGACGAAGGCGTCTGCAGGATGCAGATAAAAAGGTACGTCAAGCGCCTGCATGCACGCCCAGAACTCGTCATAGGAACGATCGTCGTAATACATGCCCTGGGTATGACCATTTACCAATGCACCCTTGAACCCCAGGTCCTTGACCGCACGGGTGAGCTCGGCTGCCGCCAGTTTCGGGTCGTGCATGGGCAAACTGGCGAAACCGCCAAAACGCATAGGATGACGTTGTACCTGTTGAGCCAGGTAATCGTTGCTGCGCTGGGCTTGGGCCAACGCCAGCTTGAAGTCCTGCTCACCTTGGACCCCGGGACCGGTCTGCGACAAGATGCTGAAATCGATGCCGTAGCGATCCATTTCACTGAGTCGAAGCTCATCGAAATCGCTCAACTGCGCGCTCAGCCTGGCGAGCATTTCAGGTTTCATATGTTGAATGAAGCTTTTGGAGTACCCCTCGAAACCCGGGGTCATGAAATGCTCTTCGAAAGTTATCTTTCGGGGTTTAGTGGTTTTCATTGTAAGGCCCTGTCAGAAGGTTCAGAACTCACCGCTGCTTCGCCTCGCATCCCGGCAAATTATGATCAGCATGCTGATCATTTAAGCCAGCCGGATTGATGCATTGATCGACTCTGGAGGCGGAGCGTTCCCAGCTATCAGATGTTTTTTAGCAAATGCCAATGTGCTAAATTCAATCAGTACACTGACGAAATTATCGTTGCAGATGACAGATTGATTGTCAAAGTATTTGGGATATGAAGGTGCTGAAAAGCCAGGCTCTCAAGGCTGTCTTTAGACTTGAACCAGGTGGGCACGTCGCGGCAGGAATACGGCGTGGTGCCCAACAACGAGCGCGGGAAGTGCATCAATAGCTAGATTCGATGCGAGCGAGCAAAGTAGCATTTCTCTCGGGCAAATCCGAAGTGCTGCCACCAGGGAAACAAGCACTTGCGCTTACAGCTCGGCGGGCCGCTTGGACGGCTTCTGCAGGCGAGAATAAAGTCCAATCAGCACCGGCGAGAGCCAGCTATCGGCCAATTAGCGTCGGCAACGTGCGACAGGAATGTACCTAAAAAACCGTCGGCAACTCGGTTATCAATCTGATGCTTAAGCCCTGCTGGGGACTAATCCCAACCCCGACCCAAGCTGAAAATTCCACCCAGAGCCAGTCGTTTTGCTGGGGCAAAAAAGACTTAAAATAAAAAAGGGTCGCGAGATAAAATCTCGCAACCCTTTGAATTATATGGTCGGGACGGAGTGATTCGAACACTCTACCCCTAGCACCCCATAAAGGTGAATATTTATCCAAAGCAGTCCTGACAAATCTAGAAACACCCTCACAACCCTCTAATATAGAGGACCTTAGCTATTTGACAGTCCAAACGCATCCGATAAAATTCCGTAGAAGCCAATCTCAATTGGCAACGAATTGGCAACTGGAGCAGCGGATAGACAATGGCAAAGATCACCGACCGGCAGATGACCGCAAAGCCGGGCAGCAATGATAAATGGCTGAGCGAGGTTGCCATCTGGGGGCATGGTAGTTTGGTCGCACGCATCACGCCCAGCGGTGAGCGTCTTTTCTACTTTCGTTACTCAAACAGCAGCGGTGACCGCGTCACCTACCCAATTGGTACCTACAGCCGCGATGGACTGGAAGGCACCATGACACTCGCCGAAGCAGGCCAGCGAGCCAAAGAGCTCGCTGGCCTGCATAAAGCTGGATCTCGTGATATCCGTGAGCATCTGGCCGCTGAAGAGGCCTCCCGCATTGCTGCCCGCGATGCGGAACTTGACCGTCTAGCCTCAGAAAAAGCTGATAAAGAAGCAGAGCAAGCTCGGCAGGCTGCGAGGAAAAGCGTCACCGAGCTATTCGAGCATTGGGCCAAGGTTGATCTGATCAACCGTAAGGATAAAGGCGCAGAGGTACGTCGTATGTTTGAAAAAGACGTCCTACCGCTCTTAGGAAGTTTGGCTGTAGCTGACATTAAAAAAGGTCACATCACAGTAGTCACTGACACCATGCTGGCTCGCGGAGTCAATCGCGCGGCGAAAATTGCCTTTTCTCTGATGCGCCAAATGTTCCGTTTTGCAGTAGATCGCGACTTAATTGAATACGACCCTACCGCCAGCATCCGTAAAGCCAAGATCGGCGGCAAGGATGTCGAACGCGACCGAGTTCTAAGTGATGAAGAAATTCACACCTTAGCCAAGGTAGCCCCTGAAGCCGGTTTGCTGCGCTCTACCGAGGCGGCGATTTGGATTGCGCTTTCCACCTGCTGTCGTATTGGGGAGCTTCTTACCGCGCGCTGGATACATTTAGACCTTATCAAAGGCACTTGGCTAATTCCTGCTGAGAATAGCAAGAATGGCAAACCTCACAGCATTACTCTGTCGTCGTTCGCCATCAAGCAGTTCGAGCTTGTTCGAGCAATTAACGCTAACTCCACCTGGTGTTATCCCAACACCGATGACAGCGGACCAGTTTGCTCTAAAACAGTAACCAAGCAACTCGGTGACAGGCAGCGCCAGCCAGAACAGGGCACAATGAGTCGACGAAGCTCTAAAGCCCAGGCATTGCTGTTGCCAGGCGGAAAATGGACGCCTCACGACCTACGACGCACTGGCGCCACGGTTATGACCGCACAGGGAGTCCTACCTGAGGTAGCAGAACGCTGCCTGAACCACACGGAAGAAAACAAAATAAAACGCACCTACCAGCGCCACAGCTATACAACGGAGATGGCAGAGGCTTGGTATAAGCTTGGCAAACATCTGGAGCTGTTGATGCCCCTCTGACTTTCGCTCTAGCAGTAGTGGTGGCACTATTGGTTAAACCAGTAAATCACCGCCAAAAAATCTAAGGAAGAACATGCCAGTCCGTGATCAAAATTTTGAAACCCATAACTTGAATTCCACAATCGAGAAGACACTTGGCATATTGAGTTTATTATTCCACCGACTAGAATCAAAGTTTGACCTATCGGGACACATGTCAGGTATACACCAAGCCATCATGGATGGCACCATCAATACTGAGACCATCGATCAAGAACAAGATAACCATACCATCCAGAGCAAAATAAGAGCTCCTTACAAAAGCCATTTTCATCATGCCTGCGTTTACACGGAACTCGCAAAAATTAAACAAAGAGAATGTGATGAAAATGCTGCCTGGTCGTTTATTGCGCAGGCAAACTACCAAGCCGGATTGACCTTCGGGATTCTGAGTACATATCTAGGAGTAGATGAGGAGGAGGTACTGAGCAAACATTGCAGCAAAGCCGCCCGTTCAAGACATTCGATACATGACCCTGAGCGCAAGGAGGTTGTCAAACTACTCTCCTACCCTTCTTCTGGCGGATGGAAAAGCGAGAAGGAGGCATTGGAATGCCATCATCGGACCACTTAAGAACATCACTCTCCAAAGTTTAAAGACACTAGGTGGGGAACGCTTTCGCCTAGTAGAGCCCGAAGAGCTTGAATCCGCAGTCAGGCGCTGGCTCAGGTACGACAAGAAAAAAGCGAAAAAAGGTGAACCTCAAGACATGGTTCGCCAGACGTATGAAAAATACTCGTACGATTGGCTGACGAACCCTAATAATCAATGAGCAAGGACACAGTATCAGGCCACTACTCGTGGCCTTCCACGGCGTATGGAAGGTTTTTTCGGACGCATGCTCTTTCCAAAGCATCTGACTCCTGGCACTGATAGCTTGAAGTATTCATCGAGCTTGGTCATGTATAAGACGATTTCCCTTATCCCTTCGCGCGCCAGCACATTGGTGTGAGATACCATACCAATTCCACAGCGCTCGTAGTTCCCCTTGGAAGCATTACAGTTGTAATAGCTCCCGCGCCCTTCGGTGACTACCGTATTCCAGTGCTCACCGATCATCCGAGCAAGCACGACATCTTGTCGAACCTGCGCCCCATCAAAAAACAAGAGCAGATGGTAGTGCAAGCCTTTGCGCTCCCCTTTTTCAAGTTTCCATGCATAGCCCAATAGATGGCCAAAGCCCCCCTTATTCAGATCCTTCAGCAGACTGCTGCGATGCTGCCAGGCATCATCGAAAGTGATACCACCCTCTCCACGAAACGTCTTCAGGTAACTTAAATCAACTCTCAGCACTAGCATGCGCGCATGGAGATCGAACAGATCGTTCACATATGAACTCAGTTCCTTGTAGTTTTCCGTTACGGATCGTCGATAACTCTTAAGTCGCTTCTTGAACGCAACACTCTTAACCTCGCGCCTTATATCGTCTACGCAAGCATTGAGCACGCGCACAACTTCCTTTACGCGCCCTCCCCACACACTGTCAATCAAGCCAATATTATTAAGTAAATCGTACCTATTAACACATGAGCTGAAGACCTCAAAATAGGGATTCAGGCAATATTCCGCATTATCAGCGATTTCCAAATACTCATTGCGGATATACCTGAGGAAACGTCGACCTAGTAACGTCGACTTGAGTTCATCCCAACGATCATCATCCGAATCAATCGAAAACAATCCCTCATCAGAGGCGATTACCTCTCGAACCAATGGAAGTATCTTAAGAGCCAGACCAACCCTGCGATCATACTCAACACCTGACACTAAGTCTCCGCTTCTTGTTCGATCGTAGCCCTCTATCAAAAAATAGCTTTCGACAAGCTTCCTATCTTCATCCACTGGAACCCCCCACACACTCTAAATTATTTCAACAAGAGCCATTACATCGACCTACTTGGTCGCATCACACGCAACACTTAAATATATTCACTTCATATTGATATATTATAAACTCCATTAATATTTAGACAACAAAGATCCCTCAACCCCTTACAGAGACCGAGACACAGAACAGAAAGCTCATTATCAACTCCGAAAAGTTAGTGTATTTTTAATACCACAATATTCAATGCATGCCACCGAGGACATCCTGACCATTGTCGAAGATCCACTACGCAGCGAAGCAACTTTCAATCCATTCATTAATGCTGCTTTCTAGCCAACCGATGGCCGACAAGCCAATTTTCATGGGCTTAGGAAAGGTACAGTCATAGCGTGGCGAACGCGGATTCAATCGATCATAAATCGTCGACCGGCTTAGCCCTGTCCGCTCCTGTACCTGCCTGATGCGTAACACTTTCAGCACACGATTTCTATCTGCCATTTCGTCTCTCCAGACCTGCCTGAACGTAGGATTAGTTTGGCAAATGTAGGTATGCGGTGCATTTGCGCCTGCATGCAGAAATCTGTCACATGCGCGCATTTTATGCTTGACAGCACTTAGATGCATGGTTTGAAGACTGTTCTTTCTCGCCCTAACCGAGCACAGGAGGTGCTGGGAACTAACTTCCTGGTGGTGGGTACCAACTTTTGCCCTTCCCCCCCTTAGTCTCTCGATTGCACTTTCTTTCACATCTATATCACTGCACTGAACCCACTCATGGAACCCCAAACCATGTCATTACAGTGCTTCAAATACTCTCCCCCCAAGACCTTTCCGCTCGCTGCCGCTGTGAAAATCGCCTGCGCCATCGTTCCACTCTGCATCACTCTCCGCAGTCTCGGGCGCCCACCACTCGGCAACCCGCTCGTGTCGACCGCAGGCTTGCTGGCCGATCCACTCCGCATTGCGCTGGACGTGTTGTCCAGCACACTCCACGACCACCTGGCTAACCGCGTTAACCGTCAGCAGGTCGGTGTTCAATCGCTCACTACTTCGGCGAATCGTGTCTTGGCAGATAGCCTCTGGCTGAGTGACGACTATCACTTCAGCCAGCTTTATCACACAACCTGAGCGAACCTCCCCCCTACAGTCTGCTGTGCTGCGCTTACGCCTGCTCGCCCCAATAAGGAATAACAACCATGGCTCATCAAATCGAACAAATAGCCTATGTCGGCACCACCCCATGGCACGGTCTGGGTAACAACCTTCCCCCAAAACAGCCCATCGAAATTTGGCAACGTGAAGCCGGCATGAACTGGCAGATCAAGGAAAGCCCGGTTCATTTCCAATCGGGCACCGCTGGCCACTTGGGCACCATCCACACCTTCCCCGAACAGAAAGTGCTCTACCGCTCCGACACTAAAGTGCCGCTCTCAGTGGTATCTCAGCGCTATCAGATTGTGCAGCCACGGGAGGTGCTGGAGTTCTACCGGGACCTCACCGAAGTCTCCGGCTACAAGCTGGAAACTGCTGGTGTATTAAAGGGCGGTCGCAAGTTCTGGGCGCTAGCGCGCACGGGACAAAAAGCAGTGCTCAAAGGCAATGATCGGGTCAACGGTTACCTGCTGCTGGCCACGTCCTGCGACGGTACCCTGGCCACGACGGCAACGCCAACCACCGTACGTGTAGTCTGCAACAACACCCTTACTGTCGCCCTGGACGGCGCTGCCCATGCGATTAAGGTGCCTCATAACACACGTTTCGATCCTAAAGCAGTGAAAAAGCAACTCGGCATCGCTGTCTCGCAATGGGACGACTTCATGTACCGAATGGGCGCGCTGGCCGAGCGCAAGGTGCAGTGGCATGAGGCACTGGGATTTTTCATGAGCGTACTATGCGAAACCAGCCCCACTGCCCAGATGCCGGAAGTGCTGCCCAACGAACGCGCCCTGCGCAAAGTGCAAAGCTTGTACGAAGGGCATGGACGAGGCGCCACCTTGGCATCAGCCAATGGCACCGCCTGGGGATTGCTCAATGCCATGACCGAGTTCGTTGACCATGAACGCCGAGCACGCAGTACAGAGTATCGCCTGGACTCGGCTTGGTTCGGCCAGGGGGCGCAGATCAAACAACGTGCTCTGGACGCTGCCCTGCAACTGGTTGCATGACCGCCTCTATTTTTCTCAATCCACAGAGCCCGGTCAGTCTCGCGCTGACCGGGGTTCTCTAAACACGCAAGGTGAGCTCTATGAAAGAAAATCCATTAAACAACAAGGACAAAATTGTTAGTCAGCATAAAAGAGGCGGATGACCGCACGCCAAAGGATACGCTCTATCTGCTTAGTATCCGGGGGCATCTAGCACCTCCTTCCGGAACTCTTCCGCTCTCAGCCAGAGCTCAATATTATTAAACGGTTACAGGAATAAATTACATGGCCACCCTACGCGCTCTAACTTCAATATTCGCCTTCACCGGGGTTCTTGCAGGCTGCATCGCAGCCGTTTTGTTACTGGCCTTGATGTGGCGCTTCCCAGCTCTGTTGCTGGCTGTCCTCGCAGCGCTATGGCTTTTCAGCCTGCTGCCTGAACAAAGCGGGAGCTGAACCATCTGCGCAGGATAGCTACCCCCTCTTACAAAAAATCGTACCGCAGCTCCTTCAGCGCCGTACCTTCAACTATTTACTTGCACAAGCTCACGCCGCGATGGCTACCTCAATTCGATTTGGACTATGAACAATGATTAAACACTGTTTGTTGTGAATCCGGCGCCATCCTGACCAAAGATGCCACAGTAGGCATTGTCCTGTTGGTGGGCATAACCGAAGGATGGCTACAGGCTACCCACCAGAGTAATCCGAGCTTCGACCCGACTATCACTTTCAGGGGCTGCTGAGGCTATCGGGTGACCTCGCCGCTGAGGCGGGCAAATTGGGCAATCGTCGCCTATGGTTTGAACATCGAGGAAGTTCCGCGAAAGTAAAAAAGGTCATGCCACTTCACTCCAGATGTGCAGAGCTAGGGACGAGAAGATATGAAGGGCTTCGCCACAAACTTCGTTAACCTAATTGCGGACAACCTGCGTGACCGCTACGACAGCGGTTTCCCGATCCTGAAAGAGCTAATCCAAAACGCCGACGACGCTAACGCGCGGGACTTCGTCTTCGGGAGTCATCCTGGCTTCCCAGACGCGAAACACCCGCTCTTGCAAGGGCCCGCACTGTGGTTCTTCAACGACGGGAACTTCAAAGCAAGTGACTCCGAGGCTTTGCGCTCCTTTGGCATCAACACCAAGGCCGGTAACAGTGAGAGCATCGGCAAATTCGGTCTAGGCATGAAGAGCGTCTTTCATCTCTGTGAGGCTTTTTTTTACCTAGCGTGGGATGGCCGACACCGTCACCAGGAAGGATTGACGCCCTGGAAGCGTGAGGCGAGTACCCTTCACTCAGATTGGGACAATACGGACGAGGTCGACTGGACGAGATTAGAGACGGTTATCCGAGAACTGCGACCAGCCACAGGAGCGGGCAGTACCTCGGAGTGGTTTTTATTGTGGATTCCCCTGCGGAAAAAGCGTCACCTGTACGATGCTCAGGGAGAAACCGGCTCGATTATCGCTCGCTTTCCCGGAGACGATCCTAGCCAAGATCTTGCCTTTCTCGAAAAGCCCAGCTTACAGGTGGAGGTGGCTCAGATAATGCCCCTACTCCATCACTTGGAGCGGATCGAACATCGCACTGGATCTTATCCTTTTGTGGTGCAACTCAAGGCTGATTTGCGGCTGCTGCCCACTACGCATTCTCTGGGTTCCGGGTGCGAAACCGACTGGAAAGCCAATGGGGTAATAGCAATTAGCGGGAGCGAAATAGATCTGAGGTTCGCAGGTGCTCGGCGGGAAAGCCAAGAGCACGGCGACATCTTCTCCCGTCTAAAGAAACTTCCTGAATGGCCGCATACCTGGTATCGCAACGAATTAGGGCACGAATGCAAAACCCCGGACAAGGCACGCCCCGAAGCTGCCGCAGTGTTTTGTGACGGCGATGACTCCAACGGAGGACTGGACATCGAATGGGCCGTGTTTCTACCGCTGGAACATGATCGAAACATACGTCGCGACAAATCAGGGAAGCTGCATCGTCACCTGGTACTTCATGGGCAATTCTTCATTGATGCCGGGCGTAAGGGGATTCATGGTTTCGAACATCTCGACGAGAGTCCGAAGCCCCTCCCAAACAACGCCATCGACGACGCAATGCTTCGTACGACCTGGAATCAACACCTCACCCAAAGTGTGCTTCTACCGCTAGTCCTGCCAGCCTTAGAACACTACGTCAACTCATCCCAGCTTACCGAGAAGCAGTGCGAAGCCCTCACGAGCTCACTCGCCAATACACAGTCGCTCATTCGCTTCCGCAAATTTGTCTGCGGCAGAGCTGCCTGGGTGAAAATGCTGGAACACGGAGCCAAGCCAACATGGAAACGCATTGAGGCTGATTGCATAAATCGCCTTCGGCCTCTGCCGGCTCCACCTCCATCCGTCCCCCAACGTCCTTGGGACGTCTTCCCGAACCTCAGTCGACTAGAAATTCTGCCGTTTGACCGAGAGGCCGCTAGATTGGTTGCAGAGGAGCCCCAATGGCGAGAGGACGAGATCCAAGATTTGCTCGCTAATGTTCCCAATGTCTTCAGCGAGGCGCCGCGCATCCATTATCTGTCGCAGTTTTTGCACAATTGCGCCGCCCCTTACAAAGGTACAGAGCTGCTGAGAAGTCGGATAATTGGGATCATACAAGAGGGCTTCCAGCACGCCGGCTTGCAGAAACTGGGGCGCCACGGTGCGGCAATTCGCCAATTAGTAACTTTCATACCAAGTCAGTATCGCAGTTCTATCCCAGAGACGCTCCCGGACGATCTCACTGCCCGCCTTTGGTCAATAGATTCACCAGTCCTCCTGGTACCCAAGGAGTTGGACCCCGACGAGTCTCCGGGCACTGCTGTTCCTGACGGGGATATCCTGACCAAGTGGCTAAGTATCGTCGATCAAGCGCTGGACCTGTCTCCTGCATCTGCCGAGCTATCTGCCATCCTCAACTTTGCTCAGGGACTACTCAAATCGCTCGACAATGATACACGCGGGAGATTTGTACGGACCCACAGCCAATTGCGAGTTCTCGCAGTGCGCGACGTTCGTACCGGTCGCGACCGCGCGGTTTCGTTCCAGGATATCGAACGGGTACGAGGCAGTGGATCCCTGTTCGGTTTCGCCTCTGGCGCCCGAGAAGAGGACAGGCTCGGTTTAATGCCTCTACTGGTTCAGGCTCTGCCTACCGCAGAGGTCTATGTGGTCCGCGCCGAGATTTACAGGGATCTGTTTCCTGGGGAGCTGGAACCTCCCCGGGCTGATGACAGGCGCGCATGCCTGGTATCAGTGGGTAGAACCACAGGCGCACTGGGAACCATTGCTCACCGCCGCGCACTTCTGGAAAAGGCAAACGACGCGACTGCAGACGCCAGCGCGAGGCGAGGGTTTCGCTATCTGTTGCATGGTTCTCAGGCCCATCGGGCCGACGACGACTCGCCTTTGTGGATTCCTGGTCATGAGCAGCATCCTGCGTGGGCCAAGCTGTGGGGAAAAGTTCAGGGCGAGAGCAGGCAGTGGAGCCTGATCGATGGACGTCTGGCCGATATCATTTCGCGCGGCAGCTGGAGTCCGGCGGGCATCAAGGAAGTCGACGCACAGAACCTAATTGGTGAGCTCCAACGACTCGATAAGAGCATCGGCGATCCCGGCGATTTCAGTAGCGACGAACGAGACGAGATTCTCGCCCATATCAAGGATGAGAACCTCTGGAAGAATCTACCGTTACACATGAGATGCGACGGCAAGCTGGCATCGGCTACCGGGGAACGGACCTACTACACCCCTGACGGAGAATCTCCTGAAGACGCACTGAGCCGCGAGGCAACGCTCATAGCATTCAGTCGCCACCCAGTGGTCGCAGACCAGCAGAAAAAATGGCTCAAACCTTTCAACTACAGCGCCCGGATTGAGATTGCCCTCGGCACTGCCGAGCCTTTCAAACACTGGCGGGTGATTTTAGACGCCTTGGTGCATCTAGTAGGTAACCCAGTTCCTAACGAGCTTTACTGCGTAGCTTGGCTGCCAACCCGGCAAGGAATTCCGGTCAAACCAGAGGATTTGATTGACATCCCCCACATCCAGGAAGAGGTGCAGCGGCTAGTTGCCGCGCACCGGGCCCGCCACGGGCCGTGTTTCGCAGCAGAGGCCGACCTTTCACCAGAGCTACTTGAGCAGCCTGGCTTTGATCAGCTTAGAGCGCTTGCCATCGCCAAGGATGAAGATGGGCTCGCGCGATTGGCGCTACTACTTGAAGATTTGCCTGAGTATCACATCGGCACATGGCCTGGAGAACCTGGCAAGGAGAAGGTCGCACTGCTCCGCAAATGCGAGCGGCTTCCGGGCTGGCGACTGTTACACCAGGCGGCTCAGCTACCACTTAATGTGGAGACGGCGTGGAAGCACTTGCGGCCGGGCATCGCCCGCCCTTTGACTCGTGAGCGGCTGTTTGAAGTGTTGAATTGGTTCACGACCCAAACCGACCACTGGGATGTACTAAAGGCGACGTACGACCAATACTTATACCAATACATCACCCCACCCGACATCGCCTCCAGCATCCTTAAAGGGCTGCACCTAGCTAACCAGAACAAAGAGTGGCGTCCGGCGAATGATTTGTGCGCCGGTGCTCACGGAGTGGACGCAGCATTTCTGTTGGACAAGCAACAAACGCAAATTCTCAGCGCCGTGGTGCTTCAGGAAAACCGCCCCAGCAGCGAGTTCACATCCCCTGGAGGTACTAGTGCCAGGTTCAACCTAGCGCGAAAAGCAACCCCAAATCTGCTGAAGAACTTCTTTCAACCCTGGGACAGTGGTCTGGTGCCCGCCCCCATGCTCGGCGCACTGGTAAGTCTGCTAGGCCAAAGTACACGTGAGTTGGCGGAGACCTGGCTATACCCCCATAGCTTTAACTGGTTAAAGCAGCAACTGCCCTGGAGAGATCCGGGGGCCGATGATACGGCCCGACTGGAGTGGATGGGAGGCCGAACGGTCGCCCAAGCCCTAGACCTCATCGGAGCGGCGGTTCGGGTGGTCAAAGGTACGCACGTCGAGGCTCTGAACTTGTTGGGTGAGCCTCGACGTGTACCGTTGAACACGCAGCCCCTCAATCTGCTGGCTGGCCCCCTGAATTGGCGTGGGGGATTCGGCGTCGAGATTCCCCTTCGTCGCATTGATCCAGCTCGTCACACTCCCGAGGAGCTCAAGGACCTCCTTCGCGGAACAACAGAGTGCCTTTATAGCGACCTCTATAATCAACACCCAGCGAGTCTGGACCCACTGTGGACAGAGTTGAATCGCACAGACCAACTCGAAATTGGAGTCGCACGCCGGCTGATTTTAGACTCCGCACCCTTTTATCTGAGACAGTTGCCGGTAGACAACGATGCGATCAAAAAGGCACTACGCGCCTGTGATAATGAACGCAGGAAGGTGGCCGAAGCGGAAGCGGAAGCGAATCAGAGGGATGCACCCGAAGCCCGTGCGGCTCTGCGCAAGGCACTGGAGTCGCTGGCGGAACTCATCGACCAGGATCAGGAGATACAGACCACAGTTTTGCGTGGGGTTCGGAGCAAGCTCATGGATTATCAGTACGATCCGACGAGCATCCCCTTCGAATTGTTCCAAAATGCCGATGACGCCGTCATAGAGCTCGGGCAAATCGAGGCATTTCCCGATGAGGGCATTGAGGTCCGGGACGCCTCCCGACGACTGGTAGTTGAAGCAGAGGGCGACTCGCTCCGTTTCCTTCACTGGGGGCGCCTCGTCAATGCTCGGGGCCCTGTGGATTTCGATGGCGAGGCTCGCGGCTATGGCCATGACTTGGAGAAGATGCTGATCCTGTCGGCCTCGGATAAGCAAGAATCCCAAAACGTTACCGGCAAGTTCGGGCTGGGCTTCAAGAGCGTACTACTGGCCTGCGACCGGCCGCGCATTGTCAGCGGCAGAATCTCGTTAGAAGTAGTCGCTGGTATCCTCCCTCAATCTTGGAAGGTTTCCAGTTCCGCCCGCGAATTCCTGGACCGGCACAGCCTCGAGCGACGGTTGCCTGGTACCCTGATTGAGCTGCCGCTGGTTCCAAATACGCAGCCAGACAAGATCCTGCAACGCTTTAGCCGGCTTGCCGGCCTCCTTTGTGTGTTCGGCCGCGCCATCCGGTTTATCTCTCTTAATAGAGCAGAAAGGGAAGAATTCGATTGGACCCCGGATGAGGTTGTCCCTGGGTTGGAGTGCGGTCGGCTTGCAGTGACTGACATAGCATGGGGCTTGGATACAGACGCCCTTTGCCTGCGTAGTACTCACGGCAGCGTGCTACTGGCCCTCGGTCCCGACGGCTGCAGGCCGCTGCCTGAGGATCTTCCAGCTCTCTGGGTAACGGCCCCCACGCACGAGCAAGCCCACCTGGGGTTCGCGGTCAATGGCGCTTTTTCCCTGGACGCCGGTCGGGGGCGGCTCGCCGGCAACAGCGACAGCAACCTGAGCCTCGCGACAAACATCGGGCTTCAAGCGGGGGATGCCCTGAGCAGGCTCTTTGTCGAAACGAGGGCGAATTGGCCGGCGATGCGCGAGCGGTTGCACCTGGCGGCGGATCTCACCGAACATGATTTTTGGCTCAGCCTCTGGAAGCTGCTAACTCGAGGCGGGCTAAATCGGGCACGCGATGCAGCGGGCGAGTTGGCCCGCGCCGCCGCCTTAGGGTTGCTGAAACGCCTCAGTGATATGCCAGAGGCAATCCCAACCGGGCTTCCCATACCAGTCCAAAGGCTTGTTTCAGCCAAGGATATCCAATATGAGTTGGCGGACGAACTTGCCACGTCCGAGGTGCTGACTCTCTTATTTGGCTGGAAGCGTTTCAACCAAAGGTATCCCTCCGTCGGATTGGTATCACGGGAGGTCGGCGCCATCCTTAAGCATGGGGCAATGGCCAAGCCGGCGACTTTAGGGATAACGGCGCTTCTCGACCTGTTTGATCCGCCTCGCGTTGAGCCAGAGGATGCTCGGGTGCTGGGGCGCATCATTTCGCGGGATTCGATCGCATCCCAGTCAGACAACAGAAAGTTGAAGGAGCAACTGCAAAAACTTCAGTTCCGCACCCAGGCCGGCAGTTGGGCAGAAATTGGGCGCCTGCTCGCCAACGATGACAACTTCATCGAATATGAGGAGTCACTGCGCCACAGTCTCGCGCCATTGCAACTACGCCTGCATGAAGACTACTACTCAGGCGATGACGACGCCCACGCGGTAGAGTTCTTCTTACTTTGCCGCGTGCGCATGGAGGCGCCAGCTGAGGAAGTGGCGAAGTGGATTCTGTCATCTGAAAATGAGGAGGCAAGAAAAGCCGCAGTGTGCTACCTCTGCAAAGGCAGTCTTCGACTCGACGTTAGTTGGAAAGTACGCGGCCAGGGCTGGTTGGCCGAAGCGCTAAATGACGAGACACTGATGGGAGCTTTGCAGCAGGACGAGCTCAGCGAGCTGAAGCGACTCCTTGCCACTGATAAACAGATCGATCATGCCTTCATAATCGATAGAAATGAGTACGGGAGAACGTTTCGATCTCCCTTAGGACTGCCTACTGCTTTGGCCCGGATACACGAATGGTGGTCCTCCCCAGAAGGGGCTGCTTACGGAAGAGAATATCGTGAGAGCCTATATCCCCGTGGCATCGTTGATTTTAGAGAAGATCCAGAAACCGGTCGGTTCGACCGTTCCTCTTGGATGACTCTTTTCGCTGTCGGGGCTTTTCAGAGCATCGGCCAAACTACAGAAAATCAGAATCGCGGGTTTATTGAATACTGCCAGCGACGCGGTTGGTGGAAAGTTATTGTGGAGAAGAACCCAAAGGAGAAGCCAGACGACTGGATGCAGATCATCGTGGATTACGCTGAGAGCCAGCATGACGATGAGAAGTGGCTCCTTTGGATCGGCCAATTCCCGAAGCTATATCGACTCGCTCGTTGGATGGACGATTATGTTGAATTATTCAAATCAGTAGACAAGTACGCCAAACCCTTCTCGCTAGAGCAACTGCAGACACCGAGGACGAATGCCATACATCAAGGCGGCGGCATCGACGCCCCGCCTATCAACCGCACCTTGAAACTCGGTGCTCACTTGGTGGTGCGTGAGCTGCTCCACCATAAGATCATTCGCAACCCCGTTGCTATCCCTCATGCTTTCGCGCCGATTGAGCGCACCAGGAATCTATTCGAGTCTTTCGGACATCAGATCGTTTCATCGGAAGAAATCTACAAACTCCTGCGAGAGCACCTTGGAGTCGAGAGAGCCACTTTCGACAACTCCTATGACATCCCTCTGCGCATAGTCGCCGGGGACGGTGATCTGCAATCCCAGCTGTTCGGTTAAGACGGAGCACGAAGCCCACTATGTTCTCGACAGACCAGCAGATTCATCATCCTCGCTTCGGCACAGGCAGCGTAATTGTGGACCAGGGCGAGACGGTCATCGTCCGTTTCGGCGACCGCATTGAGTCCTGTGAGGCTGCGCTCCTCACACGCCGCATCGGACTGGTTGAGGCAGTCCGCATGGGGCAGTGGTCTCCTTCGCTCGACGTCGTGCTCAGGGCCCAGGCTGCAGCCATCCGATCGTTGAATGACTCTTGGGGGGTGTTCTCCCGCTCGCGCATAGACCTGCTGCCCCATCAGCTTTGGGTCTGCCACCGGGCGCTGCGGCAATGGCCAATCCGCCTGCTGATTGCCGACGATGTGGGCTTGGGCAAAACGATTGAGGCAGGACTAATACTCTGGCCCTTGCTCGCCAGCGGCCAAGTGAGGCGCCTACTAATCCTGACTCCGGCTTCCTTGGTAGAGCAATGGCAATACCGACTACGCACCATGTTCGATATCCGCTTGGGCATGTACCGCCCGGAGGTCGATACCCCCAGAGCCGACTTCTGGAGCACCCATAACCAGATTGTCGCTTCACTGCCTACCCTGCGCAGCGACCGTAAGGGCCGCCACGACCGGCTGCTAGATGCGCCACGCTGGGACATGTTGATCGTCGACGAAGCTCATCACCTCAATGCCGACGAGCAGACCGGCAAGACACTGGGCTACCAACTGGTGGAAAAACTGGTCGCGGAAGACAAGGTCGAGTCCTGCCTGTTCTTCAGTGGCACGCCCCATCGGGGCAAGCCTTATGGCTTCTGGTCACTTATGGCGCTGCTACGCCCTGATGCATTCAGCCCTCTTCGGCAGGAGAAGGAACAATTGCCGCTGCTGCGCCAAGTACTCATACGCAACCTAAAGCAAAAGGTTACAGACATGGCGGGCAAGCGCCTGTTTCAGCCAGTGACACAACACCCCGAAACTTATAGCTATTGCGAGAAAGAGGAAGCGTTCTATCAGCTTCTGACCCGATTCATCTTAGCCGGCAATGCTTATGCTTCAGGGCTGGACAAGGCCGGCCGCAATCAGGTCACACTGGTACTGATAGCAATGCAGAAAATAGCCTCAAGCTCGGTGGCGGCGATCCGCGCTGCCCTGCGCACACGGTTGGTACGTATTCGAAAGGACATTACGAAAATGCGTGCCGAGCAAGTCGGCATCACGCGGGTAGACGAGGAGGAGGACGCGGACCTGTTGAAGGCCTTCGATGACTGGATGAGCCAGACCAAGTTCAAACTCATGGAGGACGAGATTCCCCACCTAGAGAAACTGCTTGAAGCAGCAACCGCCATCGTTGATGAGAGCAAAATCCTGCGAATCGGAGCGATCATCGAGGAGAAATTTCCGGGGCGCTCGATCCTTTTGTTTAGCGAATATAAAGCCACTCAAGCCCTGATGGTCTCCACCCTGATGGCACGCTTTGGGGAGAGTTCAGTGGGTTTCATCAATGGTGATGATCGGCTGGAGGGAATACGCCTGCCGTCGGGACAAGAAGTGACCCGGACGGCCAGCCGTGAGGAAACCGCTGAATCCTTCAACGATGGGCGCATCCGCTTCCTGGTTTCCACTGAAGCCGCGGGAGAAGGCATTGACCTTCAGATGCAGTGCCACACGCTGATCCATATCGACTTACCCTGGAATCCGATGAGACTGCACCAGCGGGCGGGCAGGCTCAACCGCTATGGCCAGCACCATCCTGTGGAAGTCGTGACGATCCGTAATCCAGGAACAGTGGAGGCACGGATCTGGGGCAAACTGGAGCAAAAGCTCACGCACATAATGGAAGCGCTGGGGCACGCTATGGACGAGCCGGAGGATTTGATGCAGATGGTTCTAGGTATGGCGGGGCCACGTTTCTTCAATGAACTGTTCTCGGAGGGACAACAAGTTAATGCCGATAGGTTTGCGGACTGGTTTGATGAGAAGACTCGCAGTCTTGGAGGACGTTCGGCGATCTCCACCGTCACGGACCTGGTAGGGCACTGCCAAAGTTTCGATCTCTCTCAGCTCGATGATGTACCAAAAAAGGATCTTCCGGATCTGATCCCCTTCTTTCATGGCATGCTGGTGCGTAATCGTCGGCGACCCGATCGGGAAGATGGGGTATTTAGCTTCATCACACCCGATGCGTGGCAGACATCGCCAGGTGTCCGCTCCCGCTATGAAGGATTGATCTTTCACCGGAATCCCCGTGATGGTGACGAAGCGAAAAAGATTGTCGGCGTCGGGCATCAAGCCTTCGATCAAGCCCTCGCTCAGGCTATAGAGTGGGAACCTGCTTTGGCCATAATTGATGAAGGACGCGCGCCGCTAGCACTCTTCCGGTTTCAGGATGCGGTCACTAGCCAGACCGGGCAGGTGCGTCAGGTCGTAGCGGGCGTCACGGCCAACAGCAACGGAATCCTGCGCTTGGTGCGGGATGAGGAGGTGCTGGAGATATTGAATGGATTGAAATCGTCGTCAGGCGAACTACAATCCGATTCGATCGCCATTGCGCCTGAAGCAATAGAACTATGGTTGGATAAGGCTCGGCAACATGCCATCGCTGCCGCCGAAACACTTAACCTGCCATTTCGCAAGCCATTACTCACCGACCTGATCCTGCTATGGCCTGTGGCATGCGAGTTGTAGAACGTAATGGCCGATAGAAAAAGAACTGAGGAGGGGTAATCCCACCATTTTTAGTGTCTACCAGAAGTAGAGCTCAGACAGCGAGTGCCAACTTCTGTTTTGGGGTGATGCCTCTCTGTATGCGGCCAGCACACCTTCCTGATTCCATCGACTTTGGCGTCGGGGTGAGGTGTGTTGGCCAGACGATTACCTTACACAATCAATTATTTTTTTCGTGATCTAGCGGTCGTACTTAGCTTCGACTGCAGCCAAAGCCATGGCTGCCATCCACAAACACTTTGGTAGTCGACTTGCAGAGATAACTTGTTCGACGGAAGAACACCGCCTGCCCAACTATGTCGTCATGATTTAAGTGATAGTAAGGATTACTCGGAATCTCAACCAAGCCGCTAACAGCTTCTACAGATAAGCCCAAGGCGCTTGCCCATGCCTCCACCAGACGGTTGAACATGTTGTCCCTACCAAGCTCAAACTTACCCAGCGAGTTGAAGGCATCGTAGTTCAACAGGATAGCCAGATGGTGGTGCGGCTTGCCGTGCTGGCCTTGCTCTCGCGCCCAGACGTATCGGACCTTGCTGTCGTGGGCATAGGGATTGGATTGGCGAGCTATGTTGCGGTTATGTCGGATCTTGGCTTTAAAGGATTCGATGAAACGCTCAATGACCTGATTCGTGTACGCGTACTCAGGTAGCTGAATCCCCACAGGCAGTCGTAGATCGACTCGGAAGGCAAACACTCGCGGGTATTGAGCAAACGCACACTGCATCGTCTGTTGGAGACGATTCAGATACTGCTGAATGAACGGACCTTTGTCCTCTTGAACAGGCCAGTTCTGAAAGCTACTGTCGCTGTGAAGGATCAGGTTGGTGTTGTCAGGGTGACGGATCATGTAGGTACTCCAGTGCTTAGGTTCATACCTTCAGCATGGGTAGTACTTATTTACCGACGGTCCTGCGCTGCTTCCTTGCAATTAGGCCTCAATGGGCCTAATTCATTATCTAGACTCACTGGAAGGATCTTTGATCTCGGGTAGATGAGGTGCTATGAAGGCATACTACCAATACCGAAAATCCATCTACTGTTTCACAGAAAGAAATACCCGCAGATAGCTACTTAAAGCATTTAGAATCAAGGAATTTATTACTCTGGGAAAATATCATCGGGATCAAAGGATATCGTCGCTTTTTGATTCATTCAATCAATACAGCGTCCCCCATAACCTCCTTCAGTAAGCGTCCAACCAATACACATTCCGAACTCCAGCATTAAGGGCGATGGTATCCGCGTATTTTTAAGCAGACGCGATCGCCCTTAATATCAGGATTTCCATGCGCCAACGAAGCTCTTACCCCAAACCGTTCAAAGCCCAAGTTGTTCAGGAGTGCCTGCAACCTGGTGCGACCATCTCCAGCGTTGCCATCACTCACGGCATCAACGCCAACGTCATTCGCAAGTGGCTGCCGCTTTACCGGGATCAGTCAGCAGCGGCGCTGCCGGAGCTTGTTCCTTTGAGGGCTTCGCCTAAACGGCCGGCTGAGGCGTTAGCGATCATTGAACTGCCCATTGGTGAGCAATCAATCACGGTGAAATGGGTGCTAGCCTAGCTTACGCAAGGTGACTTCGGCAGACACTTACCCTCATTTGGATGCCTCGCCGTTATGTTATCGCTGACGCGGCCATGGCGTATTTTTCAAATACTAAGACTGCTCTTGCCAATAGCGGACCGCCGAAATGGCCAACCGATCGATCTGTTTAGACTACGCTCAATCATTCGAAGCGAAGCCGTTCGAACGGTGGACTCAAGCAAAAATCGGGTGCTGGTGGCGATCAACCCTAGGCATTGACGAGGCTAAATAACGGCATCATTGAGACATTCAGCGAGGGATACGAAGTGATTCAAGGCGCACGTGTTATGCCTGTTCAACATTTAACTATTCGGGTGCCTTGGCACGACTCCGGCTGGAAGGGTACTTTCTGCCAAGGTTGCACCGCTAACACCAGTTGTACAGTGCTTCCGCGTATCGCCACCAGTCGCGACGACGCATTTGAAATGCTGCATGCTGGCGAAAGCTTTGAGTCGTTTGATCGTTCCCAGCATCCGCCATGCGTTGATGAGCATGGAGCCTTCATGGCGAAGTTCCCGCTCTCGATGCAAAAGAAGCATCCCTACGCGGAAAGTGCCAAGACCACACACGGGCACTTCGCCGACACCCCATACACGATCCGCCCGTTTTCGGCCGCAGGAATCCCGTTTCGTTGGATGTTGCGCGAGCAGGTTGAAGGGAACAAAAAGTGGGGCGTTCCCAGCCTGAAGGAGAACCTACAGCTCGGCTACCAGGCGGAACGTGAGCCGGATCTCACTGCAAATGAAGGCTGGGGAAAGGACAAGAAAACCTGGGTTCAGGAGGGCACGAACCAGCGCATCATCCTCGATACGTTTTTCAGCGTGGCCAAGCCAAATGAGTCGCTGGTGTTCTTCTATGCCAAGCGCACGCCATTGGTCGAGGATGCTCGCCGCGTGATCATTGGAGTGGGGCGCGTCAAGTCAGTGAGTGCTCCCATTGAGTATCACTACTCGGACGGCCAGAAGCCAAAAGACAACATCAGTGGCTACCTCTGGGAGCGGAACATCGAACATTCGATCCGCCCGAAGGACTCGGACGGCTTTTTGCTGCCATACCAGCAGATGCTGGAGGCTGCGGAGATAGACGACACCATAGACCTTACGGCGTGCACTGCATTCGCGCCGGATGAGTACTTTAGTAGCTACTCCTACGGCACCGAACATCTGGCACACGACGGTGCCATTTCATCGCTGCTGGCCATCGAGAAAGCCATCAAGACGATGCGCCTGCACTTGGCAGACGAGCCATGGGACAAGCATCTGGCGTGGATCGATGCGGAGCTGAACCGGCTCTGGGAAGTACGTGGTGCCTTCCCAGGGTTGGGTGCAGCCCTGAACGCATTCGGATTTCCACATGGCAACTTGCTAGCTTGGTACCTAGCGATTCAGGGCGATGAGAAGTTTGACACTTGGTTTGCCCTGGCAGCTGCGCTCAAGAAACCAGAGGGGCTGCCCGCTTACCTGCGAGATGGCATCGGCGACACCCTCCGAAAGAAGTGGGAGAAGCTGCCGCCTGAGCGGCGCGCGCTATTGATGCTGCTTGCGCGGTTCAATCTGGCCGATGCTCAAGCCTTGCGCTGGTATCAGCCGACGGAACGTACGAAGGCCGGGATCAATCTGAGCGATGCAGCAATCCTGGCTAATCCCTACTTGATCTACGAGGAAGACCGGTTACAGGCCGATCCGGTGGCCTTTGAGATCGCAGATCGTGGCATCTTCCCCCCCGAGTCGATACGTACGGTATCCCCACTTCCAGCACCAAGTCTCGTGCGCGAAGCCATCGATGAACGACGGGTACGCGCGTTGATGCTCCTGACGCTGGAAGAGGCAGCTCGAACCGAGGGTCATACCTATCTCATGGCAACGTGGGTGGTTCAACGGATTCGCGATCGTACGCTGCAGCCCGACTGTCCGCTGGACATGGATACGCTTTCGATCATGGAAGACTGTCTGGCACCCAAGATTGAAAACATCCCGGCCAAAGACGACCTCCAGGCATTCCAGTTGGATCGCTACGTCGAGACCTCAACACTGATCAGGTCCAAGATCAGCAAGCGCAAGTCCCGCAGAGCCAACATTGGGGAGCACAACTGGGCAGCACTGGTCGACACAGCTATTGATTCGACGGAGGACAAGGGTGCCCCCAAGTCGAAACCGAGCAAGCGTGACCTCGCAGCCCGCAAGGAAAAGTCGGCAGCCCTGGAGGTACTCTACAAGGCCGGTGTCTCGGTGCTCATGGGCGCCGCTGGCACAGGAAAAAGCACTTTGCTCAAGGCACTGTGCAGTATTGAAAGTGTGAAGAACAATGGGATCCTGCTGCTCGCACCCACAGGTAAGGCTCGCGTGAGACTGGAACAGACGAGCGGCATGACCGGCCAAGGAAAGACGGTCGCACAGTTCTTGAATGGATTGGACCGATACGACGGAAAGACAGGACGATACTTCGTCAATAAGGATGCCGACCGCTCGGCTATGCATGCCACAGTCATCATTGATGAATGCTCCATGCTAACCGAGGAGCAGCTTGCGGCACTGCTTGATGCGATCGAGAGCGTGGATAGGCTGATTTTGGTGGGTGACCCGAAGCAACTACCGCCGATCGGTGCAGGCCGGCCCTACGTGGACATCGTCAATTTATTGATGCCAGCTAACATCGACAGCCTGCGAACCCGCGTTGCGGGCTGCTTCGCGGAACTGACCGTTACGATGCGCCAAGGTGCTGAGGAAAGCGTTGTTCGCGACGATGTGCTACTTGCTCATGCCTTCAGCGGCCGGCCACTAGATGCGGGGGCCGACGAGATCTGGCAGACCGTAGCGTCTGGGAAGTCGAACTTCGTTAAGCTGGTCCGATGGAACAGGCCAGATCAGCTACACCAGCTGCTGCTCGATGAGTTGAAAACTGAGTTGAAGCTGCAGTCTATCAATGATGAAGTGACCTTCGAGGAGTCCCTGGGCGGCGTCTATTCCGAGTACGACGGTGGCTCAACCATGTTTTTCAATACCCAGTACAAGGATCGCTCAGGAGCGTCCAAGAAGGCTGAGGCGTGGCAAATCCTTTCGCCGATCAAACAGCATCAAGCTGGTGTCACCGCCATCAACCGCGCCCTGCAGCAGCAGTTCAGGAAGTCCTTCCTTAAGATGGCTACGCAAACAGGCTGGACGAAGAAGATCCCAAGCCCTGCGGGCCCAGAGGGAATCATCTATGGCGACAAGGTCATCAACGTCATCAACAAGAGCAGGCGTGAGACCTACCCCGAAAAGGATGACGCCTACGTTGCGAACGGAGACATAGGCATCGTGACCGGCCACCGCAGGACCAAGGTAAAAAGCTGGTCGCCCTACGAAGTCGAAGTTGAGTTGGCTTCACAGCCCGGAATTTCCTACAAATACAAGCCTTGGGAGTTCGACTCGCAGGAAAGTACTCCGCCTCTAGAACTGGCCTATGCCCTGACCGTGCATAAGACGCAGGGAAGCGAGTTCGACAAGACCTTCGTGGTGATTCCCAACCCCTGCCGCAACCTAACACGCGAGATGCTCTACACCGCTCTGACGCGCCAGAGGGACAAGATCATAATCCTGCATCAAGGCGACTTCAGAGACTTAATGCACTTCAGCCAAGAGGCTGCATCGGAAATCAACAGGCGGATGACAAACCTCTTCTCGCCGTCTGCGCCAGTAGAAATCAAGGTACGAAACAAGTCGGTTTTCCTAGATGAGAGGCTGATCTACCTCACGGAGAACGGTGACCTGGTCCGCTCAAAGTCTGAATGGATCATTGCCGACAAGCTAAAGGCTGCTGGCATCAAGTACCAGTATGAACAGCCACTCATTCTGGATGGCGTTGAACGCCTCCCTGACTTCACGATACGAGACGAAGACGCCGGTACCGTCTGGTATTGGGAGCACAACGGAATGCTTTCGGATGACGATTACAAGAAGCGTTGGGAGCGCAAGGAAGCTGCCTACCGCAAGGCGCAAATTCTTCCTTTGCCGCTGCCTGAAAATGACGATGGAAGGATTGGGACTCTACTGGTAACCGAGGAACACGAAGGTATGGGACTGGATCTGAAAGCGATTCACGCCAACATCCAACTCATACTAGGGCGAGACTGATTGAACTCCCGCGACGAGGTTTCCATCCTAGATGTCGTTGGGTCATGACAAAAGTCAAACGGTGAGGACACCTGACCTCTGAGGTCGCTCTTGCTGCAGAGCGGCCGTCGGGAACACCGTACTGAAGGCAGCAAAGGATTGTTGTCTGCCGGTCATGACCACGAAGAGGTAGGTGGTCTCTGATCCCTGATGCGCGGCACTGTGGTGGAGCAGATAGCGTGCCGAGCAGTCGCACGGAATACCGAGACATGCAGAGAG
Source organism: Pseudomonas sp. GM55 (assembly GCF_000282395.1). NCBI lineage: Bacteria > Pseudomonadati > Pseudomonadota > Gammaproteobacteria > Pseudomonadales > Pseudomonadaceae > Pseudomonas > Pseudomonas sp. GM55. The sequence goes on from NZ_AKJJ01000028.1 coordinate 38,189, forward strand.
CAAATTCAAAACGCGCTTGTGTATTGGTGGACTCATTGAACTGACACGTCAGCGATGCTCTCTCAATTTCCAGCTCCTGGTCCACGGCTAACACCTGGAAGACCTCGATTTTCCGCCTGATTTCAACTTATTGCCATTTGAAATCCCATTCAAAAAAATTTCAGACCTATATCACCTCTGTGAACGCTCACCGCACCAACTGCGGTAGGTATTTCGCGTGCCTGCTTTTGGCTCAGCACACTCATCACTTCAGAGGATCTGCGTATGTATAGCCCTTGCCCAAGCTGTAACTCTGGACGCGTCGTCACGAAAAAAATCGGTAAGCAAACAGGTGGTTTGATTGGTGCCGCAGGCGGTGCGGCCAGTGGTGCCGCCGGAGCCCTGTCGGGCGCTGAAGTCGGTGCGGTGCTTGGAGTGGTCGGCGGGCCAATAGGCATCGCTATTGGCAGTATTGCTGGCACTCTTCTCGGGGGGCTGTTTGGCGGAGTGGCTGGCGGGATAGCCGGGTCCACGCTGGGCGAACAAATGGATGACAAGGTGCTGAATAACTACCAGTGCCTGCATTGTGGTTACAGCTTCAGCGTCAACCGTTAAGCCGTTGTGAACAGGCGTCGCTTGTTGATGAGACGGCGCTCTTTTCCATTCATTCGCAAGGAATCATTCCCATGGCTCACCTCGTTGAACAAATGGCTTACGTTGGCGCTACGCCTTGGCATGGTCTGGGCAGTCGCCTCTCCCCCAAACAACCCTTAGAAATCTGGCAGCGGGAAGCCGGGATGGACTGGCAGATCCAGGACAGCCCGGTCCACTTCAAGGCGGATGCCATCGGGCACCTGGGAAGTATTCATACCTTCCCTGAACAGAAGGTACTCTACCGCTCCGACACCAAAGTGCCGCTGTCTGTGGTCTCCAACCGATACCAAGTTGTGCAGCCCCGTGAAGTCCTCGAATTCTATCGGGATCTCACCGAAGTCTCTGGCTACGAACTGGAAACTGCTGGTGTATTAAAGGGCGGTCGCAAGTTCTGGGCATTGGCCCGTACTGGCCAAACCACTGCTTTAAAAGGCAACGATCAGGTCAATGGCTACTTGCTGCTGGCCACCTCCTGTGACGGCACCTTGGCCACCACCGCAACCCCCACCACCGTGCGCGTAGTCTGTAACAACACGCTGACCGTCGCCCTGGATGGCACCACTCGCGCGATTAAGGTGCCGCACAATACCCGCTTCGATCCGCAAGCTGTAAAGAAGCAACTGGGCATCGCCGTCTCGCAATGGGATGACTTCATGCACCGAATGCGAATGCTGTCTGAACGCAAGGTTCAATGGCATGAGGCCTTGGGGTTTTTCATGAACGTATTGTGTGATGCCAGCCCCAACAGTCCACTACCAGCAGTACTTCCTAGCGAGCGGGCGCTGCGCAAAGTGCAAGGCCTGTATGAAGGTCAGGGGCGCGGATCAACACTGGTGTCGGCTCAAGGAACCGCCTGGGGCTTGCTCAACGCTGTGACCGAATACGTTGATCACGAGCGGCGTGCCCGAAGCACTGAGTACCGCATCGACTCGGCCTGGTTTGGCCAAGGGGCTGTCATCAAACAACGCGCCCTGCAGGCAGCAATGCAACTCGCCGCCTAGCTCTACTCACTTACTCAACTATTAAAGCGCCTGGTTAGCTTCTGCTGGCCGGGCGTTTTTATGCCACACAGGAAAACATCATGGGCACACAAACTCTGCAGCAACCCAGAAGCAAACCCCGTCCTGCCTTACGTCTGGTGGGGACTAAACAACTGCCGCGCGAGGACTGGTTGGCCGTGCGCAAACTAGGTATCGGCAGCTCGGATGCCGCCGCTGCCGTGGGTCTGAACCCTTACAAATCCCAGCTGGAGCTGTGGCTGGAGAAAACCGGGCGTGACATCTCACTACCCAAGATCGATCCGCAAGATGAGGAGAGCCCGGCTTACTGGGGCAACATCCTAGAGCCGATTGTCGCAACACATTACACCCGGCGCAGTGGTCACCGGGTGCGGCGGGTCAATGCGGTACTGCAGCATCCTGATCCCAACCTGACCTGGATGCTGGCCAACATCGACCGTGAGGTGATCGGCGCGTCAGAAGTGCAGATTCTCGAATGCAAAACCGCCGGCATAAACGGCGCACGCCTCTGGAAGGAGGGTGTGCCCGAGTATGTGCAGTTGCAAGTCATGCACCAGCTTGCCGTCACCGGCAAGCTGGCCGCTGATGTTGCGGTATTGCTCGGCGGTCAGCACTTGGAAATCCATCGTATCGAACGCGACGAATCACTGATTGCTCGGCTGATCGACTTGGAGCGGCTGTTCTGGGATTACGTCGTCAGTGATACCCCGCCGCCGGCAGACGGATCTGCCTCAGCGGAGCAGGCGTTGCGGTGTCTGTATCCACAGGACAGTGGGCAGAGCGTGGACTTCAGCCAGGATATGCTGCTCTGTACGACCTTTACCGCACTGCAGAGCGTGCGCGATTCAATTGCTCTGCAGGAAAAGCAGGAAGCCCAACTCAAGCAAACGTTACAACAGGCCATGGGCAATGCCAGTCGGGCGACCTTCGCCACCGGTTGCATTACTTGGAAGAAAGCCAAAGACAGCGTGAGCCTGGATATCCCGCGTCTGCTGAAAGAAAAGCCCTATCTGCAAGTGCGCTACTCGACCACCAAAACCGGCAGTCGGCGTTTCCTGCTGACCTGAACACTCGTTCGCTCTTCCCTTATTCCCTTGCCCTTTCACTCCAACGCCACCTTGGCCGTTTGCGCGGTCTCGGTGGCATTTTATTTCAGTTACAGGAGAACACCCATGCTCAAAGGTCTGGCTATCACCCCGCCCGTGCTCGGGCGCATTTCCATTGGCAAGGTCGTCGAGAAAAACGGCAAACGTCTGCCGGAGAAAGACGATCAATTCACCCTGACATCCCAAGTACAGAGCCGTGACGGCTGGTTACTGCATCCCCTTAACGAAGAACTACGCAATGGCAAGGACGGCAAGTTGCGCAGTATTCCGATCCGGCTGCTGTTCAACGAGCCGGATCTGAATTTTCGCGCTGACTACAGCTTGTTCGACCGAAACACTGGCAGGCCTTTGTGCGTAGGCAATGGTGAGACCTGCAAGCGCCTGACCAAGGACGGCATCCAATCGTTGCCCTGTCCTTCACCGGATGGCTGTTCATTGGCTCAAGGCAATGCCTGCAAGCCTTACGGCCGACTGAACGTGGTGATTGGCGATGACGATCCGTTGGGCAGCTTTGTCTTCCGTACTACGGGCTACAACAGCATCCGTACCTTGGCAGCGCGTCTGCATTACCTGCAAGCCATCTCCGGCAATCGTCTGGCCTGTCTACCGCTGGAGCTGCGTCTGCGTGGCAAATCCACCCGCCAGAGCCATGGCACGCCGATCTTCTACGTGGACATCACAGTGCGCAGCGGGCTGAGCCTAGAAGACGGCTTGCTAGAAGCCAAGCAATTGGACGAAGCCCGGCAAGCCTCCGGTTTTGACCAGAGCGCCTTGGATCATGCTGCCCAGCAGGGCTTTAACAATGGAGCCTTTGAGGACAGCGAGGAGGACACCGGCGCCGTCGTCGAGGAGTTCTTTCCCGCCCTGGAAGATCAGTCCAGCCCTGTAGAGCCCAAAGCCCAACTGGCAGCGCCTGCGAAACCCTCACTCGCTCAAAAGCTGGAGTCGCAAGCCACGCAGCACAACAGCAGACATTTGGCCCAGTAACGCCCGTCTCAACCTCCCCAGCGTGCCCCCTCATTCGTACAGGAATACCGTCATGAAATATCACAAACTTCGGGCTGGAGAAGAATCCGGCACCTATGTCATGGAGTCACCGGTCACTGAGGCCGACATACTGCAGATGGCTCAACAGCTAGCAATGAGTCGTCTGTCTAAAGGCCGGGCACTGACTGAGCCGAAGCAGGTTTTCAGCCACCTGCAAACTCTGCTGCAGTACCACGAGTACGAAGTCTTTGCTCTGCTGCTGCTCGACAGCAAGCATCGAGTTATTGCCTTCAGAGAGATATTTAGAGGCACGCTAGATGCAGCCAGCGTTTACCCACGCGAAGTAGTCAAGATTGCGTTGGAACACAATGCAGCAGCCGCGATTCTGGTACATAACCACCCCTCCGGCGACCCGGAGCCCAGCCAATCTGATCGCACCCTGACCACTACCCTCAAGAACGCCCTCAACATGGTTGGTACCCGGATATTGGATCACGTGGTAGTGGGTCGTGAAGGCAGCGTGTCGTTGGCCGAAATGGGTTATCTCTAATCTTACGCCGTCCGATAGACTACCTCGGCTCAAGCCGGGGTGGTCATCAACAATGTGAGCTCGCCCTTATTTTTTTCATGATCCGCGCTTGTACTCAGCTCGTAAAACTGGCGAACGCAAGTGTTGGTGAGCTGATGCTAGGGCTATGGAATCGGGCGCCAACAGCGTCAGAAGTACTTTTACGATGCGTGATTTTAACCAAGGGGGAGTAGATGTCTGAAATAGATATTGCCGGTGACGAGCCGTTGCTTGCGCTGCTGCTGGCAGCCGAACCGGATGACGTTTGTTTATTGGTCGATTACATCACGGACGCAGGGAAAGGCCGGATCTCGCTTGCCGGTACAGTAAAGGAATTTCTGCACCAGGCTCGTGAGGACAAGTCCTTTGACAAAGATGTACTGGCATTGCTGGTTCACGAGCTCCGCATGTTTGGCGGTAACAGTATTACCAATCTGTTCCGCAGTGGAGGCGTGACGTATAAAGAGATCGCCATCGACGTGCTTACCCATGTAGGTGGAAAGAAGACCGATTCAGACGATCTCACCACGATTGAGCTCAAAGTGTTGCAACGCTTACTGGACAAGGCCTGGGACAAGATGTCCAAGGAAGCTCGTGCGCAATTTGCAGAGAAGTTTGGCGAGTCTGATGCCGCCAATCCTTTCTCATTCACCCACTTCTTGAACCGTATGGGCTTTGGGCATGCGGCAACACTGGATGTGACCTCATTTGTTTCCGCCTCCCTGGGCGCCAACCTTCTCGGTGCAGGTGCTGTGTTGGGAGCGGAGATGCTCATGGGCAGGTTGGCAGGCTTGGCCCTGGGTCCAATTGGAGTCGCTCTGGGTGCAGGTCTGGCAGGCTATTCTCTGGCGTCCCCTGCATTTCGGATCACCTTGCCTTGCGTGGTTCAAATCGCCTACATCCGACAGAAAGGCATGCAGCCTCGTTTACCTGGAGGTAAACCATGACTGTTGAAATTACTCGCATCAAAGGGCTCGCCAAACGGGACGATGGTGAGCAATGGCTGGTTGGCTCGAGCGAAAATGCTCCTGTGCTCTCGGTAAAGGCACTCTCGCTGCCAACTGCATCTGATCACGGTGACAGCAACCAGGTAGCGCAACTGGGTTTGAGCCGACTATCGCCCCTTCTTCAATCCATACCCAACTTGATCACTACGGGCGTTGCAAACTCGAATCAATATTTTCGAGTGGAGATCAATGGCCCATTGGCAGCGGCGAAGGATGGCAACGGTCTGCGTGCCTTCTCCAGATCTGCCGACGGCAAATTTACTGAACACGCCAGACTGTTTCAGGACAATAACCTGACAAGCCTTGTCAATTCGGCTGCGTTATTTCAGATTGCCTCCGCCGTCGTCGCCCAACAGCACCTGGCAGACATCAGCGCCAAGTTGAGTGACATCCTCGCCGGGGTAGAACGCATCGAGCAGTTTCAGCAAAACAAGCGAGAAGGCCAGATCACCGGCAGCATTGATTACCTGCGTCAAATCGCACCCGCGCTTTTGAACGGGAAACTTAATGACTCAGTCCCTGCCCAGCTTGAAGCTAAGGAAGTGCAGCTTGGGCAAATCCAGAAGCACCTGGAACTCGAACTTGACGACATAACCAACAGTATTCGCACGCTGAATTTTTCCACCACCTTCGGCACCAGCAAGTTGAAAGCGGCGCTGGAAAAAGAGCTGGAAAGGTTCAGTCATGCGCTCGAACAATCACAGCTCTGTCTAGCTGCCCGGATGATCGCCTGCCGCTTGCTCGATACCTTTCCAGGGCAAGTGGAGTGGGTGCAAATGCGCCTTTCCGCCCTCGCCAGGGTCGCCGAAGGGTTCGAGGGCAAACAGGGCTTCGTCGAGAAGTTTCGCGAAGCTTACAAGGAAAGAGCCAACAAGCTGTCAGCCCTCACCGAGTCCAATGCGGAGCTCAATGCGCGACGGCTATCCTTGTTGAAGGCCCAGGATAAACGACTGCTCAAACTCACGACAGACAGCAGCGGGCGTTTGCGTGATATCAGCCAGGCCGTGTTGGACACGCGCAAGGTCATTCTCGAACTGAAGATGCAGGGTAACGAGTGCGTGGGGGTTGCCAGGTTGGCGAATTGAACGTTCGAATCTTGATTGCCGACTCCCCAAGCAGCAGGCCGTCGGCAACTATTCTGTTCACGGGCACGTTACAGGCGTGACGTGCCCTGCAAGAAAAAGATTAGCGTCCTTCGAGCGTGCGATCCTCCTGAGACACCACCAACTGAACTTCCACCCGCCGATTTTCTGCGCTTGCCGGGTTCAGGCCGGGCTTGGGTCTGGAATCACCGTAACCCGCCACAATCACTCGCAGTGATTGCTGCCCGTCCAACGCCAACACCAACAACTTGCGTGCCTCCCGTGCCCGAGCAGCAGAGAGCGTGTAGTTATCGTCATAGACCGTGCAGTACCGCGCATAATCGATGACCGGTCGACTTACCGGAACGTTGTCGGTATGCCCCTCGACCAATACCTGGCCCTGGCCGTAATCGTGGATGAAAGTAGCGACGCGAACGCTCAACTGCGTCAGCGCCCGCTTGGCCTCATCGGTAATACAGGCGCTACCGCGGCCGAAGGCATTATCAGGCAAAGTCAGGCGCCGGTTCTTGATATCGACATCGATCAGCCCCCCTTCACCGCCGTGTGCCAGATCCGCCTGCATCGCTTCAAGCAAGGTACTCAGGCGTGTTTGTTGAGTTGCCGCGCCTTGGGCTTTTTCAGCCTGACGCGCCGCTTCCATCTGTTGCTTTTCGACTCGCATTGCCGCTTCGGCCGCTTTGTTCTGCAGCACCGAAACAACAAGCATGAGCATCACGACCGCCATGACACCCGCCATGAGGTCCGAGATGGAAATCCATTCGCTGGGTTTTTCTTTCATGGTCGATTACGCCAGCTGAGCTTTATCGGTCTGCAAACCACTCGCAGGCACAGGGTCATAGTCCGTCGTGATTCGGCCAAGCAATGTCACGGTCGACTGTGCCGCGTCGCTGAGCACCTGGAGTCGATTGGCAAACTGCTTGTCGATATTGGCCGCCATCTGTTCAGGCAGAGCGCTAATGGCTTGTTGGCCTTGGCGATGCGAGTCCGCAAGCGCCTTCACGTCCTGGACGACTGGAGGCATCTGTCGTGCTAATTCACACAATTGCTCAAGCAGTTTGACGCTTGCACTCAGAGGGGTCAGCCTGGCCGGCAAAGCTTCCAGCGCCTCCTGGGTTTTAGCACCCTGGTCAGTCATGGTTTTGAACTGCACATTGAGCGCAGTGAGCTGTTCGGCGAGTTGCGGGAAGGTCACCAGTTTGCTCGCCACCGCATCCATCTTGTGTCCAGCCTTGGAAGCCTCCTTCAGGCCTTCCGAAATGCTCTTGCCGAGCTCATCCATGTTGGAGCTCATCGTTGCGATCGCTTCGTTAAGCGTGGTGCTTGTCTGCGAGAACTGAGAGCTGGTTTTCTTCTGCATATCCTTGGCGCTTTCTGTCGTCACCTGAACTTCCTTGACCACCGTGCCGACATGCTCTGACAACTTATCGACCGCAGTGGAAATGTTGTCGGTCGCACCTTTGAGGTTGGCCGCCATGTCCTGGGTGTTCTGGGTAAAGTCCCGGCTCATCGTGGTAATGGTGCCGGTCAAACTCCCCTCGATGGTCTCCATGACAGTGCCCAACCGGGTGATGTTGCCATCCATGCTCGCCTTCATTTCTACCAGGTGCCCGGCGAAGTCCTCATTGAGCGACTCGATCGCACCGCTGAGTTTTTCCTGCATGACCTGCACGCTGCCTTTTAGCAGCCCTGCCGAATCTGCCAGTAGCGTGGCAGATTCGCCCATCAACTGTACCGCCGCCTCCTGGCGTTGCAGGTTGTCGGTCTTGGCCTCTACATACCCTTGCAGGCACTCACTCGACGTCCTCGTGCTGTCCGCCACTTCGCCCAGTCGAGTCTCGACCGCCTGCAGGCCTTTGAGGCACTCTTCGACATTAACCAAGCGGCTGAGCTGCGTACTCATCTCGGCGATTTGTGGAAGGTTTTCACTGAGTCTGGCGATCTCGCCGAGCTGTTGATAATGGTCGGCAAGCCGGGTATCCAGCGCATTGAAATGGCTCTCGGCCTGTTTACCGTTCTGGAACTCAACCGCCTTGAGCTGCTTGAGCTCGGTCGACAGCTGCAGACCCTGGGCGTTGAAGGCCTCAATTGCCCGAGTGCCGACATTTTCCAGCGCAGCCCGGTTCGCCTGCTCACTTTCGGTATGCAGCGCCAACGTGGCTTTGCGACCGAGATCAATGTCGGCTGCCAGACTGGCAAGTCTTTCATCCAGCGTAGTGAGCTGGCTTTCGGATTGTTTACCGTTCTGGAACTCAACTGCCTTGATCTGCTTGAGCTCGGTGGCCACCAGCAGACCTTGGGCATTGAACGCCTCTACCAGCCGGGTACCGACACTCTCCAGGGCAGCCAGGTGCACTTGATCACGTTCGGCATGCAGTGCAAGCGCGGCTTTGCGGCTCAGATCAATCTCAGCCTTCATGTGCTCCAGGCACCAGTCCATGCGCTTGCTTTCCGCTGACCACGGCGCGGCTTCCCACAGCTTGATCACGATGAAGGCAATGATGCCCCAAGTGGAGGTTTTGAACTTGGTGCCCAAGTCTTTCATCATGCCGGTGAGCTGAGTCAGGGAACCGCTCATGGCGTTGAGCGAGTCATCGTGCCCCTGAAGGATGGTCGAGGCCTTGTCCAACGCTAGGCCCAGCCCCAGAAATGTGCCCAACAGCCCGATGATCAGTAGCAACCCCGGCATATTGGAAGCAAAGCGCTCCCAACCTGAAGCGACAGCGTGGCTCAACTCACCGATTGAACCGTGCTCAATGTCCAGCGCATTGATGCGAGCCCCGCCGCGCCAGTTTTTTTCCCACTTCGCCGGTTGGCCGAAAACCTGTGAAGTCATCAGCGACAGCAGCAGACCGAACGCGATGATGCTGAAAAAAAACACTTCTAGCGGGTTGCTCAGCGAGGGGGTCAAGAACTGCAGGATTTCGTCAATCATGCCGCAACCTCAACCACTTTGAACGCATCCGTCCGTTTCTTGCAGTCGGCCTCGAAAATATTGGCGAAGCTGACAATCAGCGATTTCTCCTCCGATTCCAGGCTGTCCCATTTTTCGCCGTTCTGTGCACAGCGCACTAGAATCTCGCCAACCTTGCCGCCGTGGTCGATCAAATACTCCTGATCGTCGGCCACGATTTGCTCCTCGCTTTTCTCAAGCAGTTGCAGAAAACCTTCCGCAGCGAACACATAGTTACGCTTGGCACGTGTCTCGTTACCCAGCGCTTCAAGTTGAGCTTCGTCACGCGGCAACAGCTTGCGTAGGTCATCCAGCACCAACGCCTCTTCCGGCTCCAGTGGTTCCAGCTCTGCCTCCAGTTCCAGACGTCGCTTGAGCACTCGGTCCTTGACCACGCGTTTATTGAGCTCTTCCCAGGCGGCTTGAGCGTTTTGCAAACCCAGGCCCCACACCAGGATCATTTCCTCGAACACAAACGGGATCACGGCCTTGCCGAAATGCTTGACGGTCATATCGTCCAGGCGCTGTACGTCTGCATCGCTCAACTCCGCCCGCGCTTCGATCAGTTGGGCAGCGACATCGATAATGAACAGTGGCTCCTGGCTCAGGGACACGACGTCTTCCAGCTGGGTCATTTGCTCTTCGTAAACTTGCAGCAGCTTCTGCACGGCGCGAACCCGCAGGTAATGGTCAAAATCCACGAACGCTTCTGTTTCGATGAGACGATTGGTCAATGCCTTGACCAAGTGATAGCGGTTGGTCAGAGCGATCGCCTGGAGTGCTTCGCGCTCTGCGCCCTGGGTTTTGGCCATGGCCGCGTTCAGATCTCGTTCCCGCGCCTGTGCTTCGGCGATCTCCTGCTCATCCAGCAATTTTTTCTGCCATTCACGGGCACGAGCAATCACCCAGTCGATGGCCTGCTGCACCTTGGCTGCCAGCGGGTGGGTGTCCAGGTGCTCCAGCACCGCCAGGGCACGCTCCAGACCAAGACTCAAGGCCTTGACCCATGGCCACGGCACATGGGTTGCTAGCGTTCGAAGCCCCACGCGCATGCTGGAAATGTAGGGCTTGGCTGCCTGGTAAAGCCGCTTGACTTCTCCGACAAAAGTTTCTGCTTCGTCGGCAAGCCATTTGACGGCTTTGCTGACGGTTTGCTTGACAGCACGGAACGCCGACGATGCGACGTTTTTCACCGTACTTACGAAAGAATCAAACCAGCCCATTAACTATCGCTCCTTTGATGAATGCCCAATGCTTTACGGTTCGCCGCAACGGTGCCGAGATCAACCTCGGGCCGCGAAGCGTGAATGTCTTGACGCGCAGCCAGCAGCTGAGCGAGCGCTTCCTGAAGATGAGCCTGCTGCAGCACACGAGTGCCTTGGGCCAGCAGCGGCTTGGGCAAAGCCAGTCTCAAACAGGTGCGTATTTCACGACCCGATAGTCCCTCGGACGCGGCGGCGAGGACGTCAAGCACCCCTTCCCGCTCCTCTGCCAGAGGAATACCCGGTACCAGCATGCGTGCCCATAGGGCTCGACGCTCACCTTCACCAGGCAGCTCGAAACGGATGTGCTGAGAAATGCGGCTGACAAAGGCGCTGTCATAGTTGCGCGCAAAGTTGGTCGCAAAAATCACTACCCCCGTGTGCTTCTCCAACTCGATCAGCAGCGTGGAGCGCATGGCATTGACCTCGTTATCAATGCCTTGGGTGACGGAAGACAAACGTTTACCCAGCAACGTGTCGGCTTCGTCCAGGAACAATACGGCGTCTTCGGCACGCGCCGACTCGAACAGCTGAGCAATATTCTTTGATGTATCGCCCATGAACTTGCTTTCAAGGTCGGCAATGCTGGCGCTGATAAGTCGTTTGCCGATACTCCCGGCAAATGCCTCGGCCGTCAGCGTCTTCCCAGTACCTGGCGCGCCATGAAAGTTCAGGATCGTGCCGCTGCCACAAGGGTCGACTTCAGCGAAGCCCCAGGTGACGTAGATGGTGTGATGGTGGTGAATTTTCACCAAGGCCTCATCAAGCTGTTGCTTGACTGCAGGTGACAGTACGACGTCCCGCTCCAGTGTGAAACGAGGCAATGTGCTTCGCGATGCGGGCACAGCCTTGGCAGGAGGTTCTTCGGTGGCGGCCAACAGCTCAGGCCGTAACTTCTGATAGAGATAGTCTCTGGAGGACACTGTAATCACCAGTCCATTGATTTGAGCTCTTGGGCTTTGCAGCCATACAAGAGGAGCTTGCGAAAGCCCGAAGGCAGTGTCTTGGTTGAGCCGTTGGAAACCCAACAGCACATCAGAAAGCTATCGGACAGCAGACGTCGAACTTGAAGTTTTTTTAGATCCATGAAAAAGCCGGGCAATCCGCGCATCACTCCCCGCCGGAGGCCGACTTGCGCCAGGTATCATTCTCTCGTTCCATCTGTTTGTACTTCAGATACAGATCAAGGCTCGCTTTGAGCACCACGGCCAAACCGATGGTAGCCAGCACGTTCTTCAGCATTTCGCATCCCTCTCTTGTGGTCTGTGCTCAGCCTACGAGCCGATCGCGACAGATTGTGTCGGGGCTGAACAGCAGATTCCAAAGGCACGAAAAAATACTCACCCTGGCGGTGATACTCAGTCGTCGTCCCCGATTTCCCCTTCTCGCCCCATCAATACGTGCTCCAGCCTGTCTGCCTGAGATGCGACCTGATGGGCGATGTGCATCAACTCTTCATCATTCAGATGCTGCAGTGGATGACACGCCCGCACGCTCAGCTCCTCGTCCTGGTCGACATGGAAGTCCACCAGATCGAATCGGCAATTGCGTCCAAGCGTGTGCTCCACCAGCGGTGACTGGCTGAACTGTTTGAACATCGCCAATTTTCTGGTCCATTTGTGATCGACAACCTTGGAGGTGAACACCACGTACTGGCCCTTGAACCCCCACCGGACCAATTGGTATCGCCCCTCCAGTTTGAAATGGAACTCAAGCCTCCACGTCGATAGCCGCCTGACGCTCATGCGCTCGGTGTCGTGTACGAGTCTGTCTACCATCCCGTGGATGCGCGCGACCGTTTCCTCGGTGCGTTTGCTGGATGTAGAACTCGAGCCTGAGACACGCCGATAGACGTCGAGAATTTCGTCACCGACTAGAACACCGTCGCTGCCCGCATAATTTTCGGCGTTGTACTGCAAAGCGAATCGCTTGGTTTTTTCGGCTGTCGGCGCCAGCAACACCCGTCTGAAGGGGTCTGCTTGCAGGGTCTTGAGGAAGCGGACGCGGCCGATGGGGCTAAGGATATCGCCTGGTTCGTCGATATCGCGGGGTATCGTCGCGGCTACCAACAATTCAGCCATGCCAACAGCGCTGCGCACGGTAACGCTCGGCGTGTCGAAATCCGCCGTCGACAGATGCCAGCCGTCTCCAGCGTCCCTCACGAAAGCCTGCGGATCGCCAGTCAGATCTCTGAGCGTGGTTCCCAATTGGGTTTTGACATGCGCCAAACGCCGCGTCATGACACTGGCCTGATTGCTTATCGCCTCACTGCGGTCATCGCCCTGAAGGTCTTCGTCAGTGATTTCATAATGGCTGGTGAGAAAATCGAGGATCTGCGGCTTCACGGGCGCCTGGTCCACCAACTCCTCATGCAGCTCCACTTCGCGCTTGAACCGGGGTCCCTGGTGGCCCACGGCATGCAGCGTTTGAATGAATGCGTTCATGTTGGCCGCAGCCTGGCGTACCTGATAGAACTCCATGCTTTGACGGATGTGCGGAAAGCCCACCTGAATGAAGTGCTCAGCATAACGGTTACCGGCCGAGAGCATGCGCCGATGTGCCAATGAACCGACCCGGTCAACACGACCGACCTTTTGTTCCAGAGCGATGGGGCTGGAGGAGATACCGTAATGCACGACGCTGTCGCAGAAGGTATGCAGGTCTTCCCCTTCTTGAAAGACATCGGTGGATATCAGCACCCGTGGATAACCTGGCATGCGGAACAGCGTGGCAATCGCTGTCCGGCTGGCGCTGTTCTCACCGGTCGCTCCGCGAATCGGTGAAGTGGAACGGACCTGGGTGACCAGGTACTTGGTCAGGCCACTGACCGGCCTTGAGTAGATCTCCGGAAAGTTGAGTTTGATCAACAAATCCAGGTTCAAGACGGTATCGCGCAATATCTGATAGCTGCTGAACGGGCTGTGGTTCGCTCGCTGAACGTCCAACAGCCCGACGAGTGCCTCGATGAACAGTCCGTCGGCGTCACCGTCCTTGCGAGCGTTCCTGAGCGAATACAGATCAATGAAAGGATGATCCACGCGGCACAGCGCGCCCAGCAGCTCCTGATGGGTACTCAGTCTGCGTAACAGCCGATCAACGGCGCCATTGTTCAACGTGGCAAGTTGGTTGAATACCTCTGGGCTCCATTCGGGTGCCAGTACGTCAAGTTCGCCATGGCGCCGCAAGCTATCCCAGAGCGTTGAACGCTCCAGTTCACGGGCAAGTGCTGAAGGGTCAGCCAAGTCACACGTGGCCTGAAACCCTTCGAACAACACATGCAACACGCGCTTGGCGACTGTCGCGGCTTCATCGTCACGCATTGCGACGGCTCGCAGATACGCATATTGAGCCAATCGATAACGTTGACCGGGACTGGCGACTGACTCGCTCCTGCCGATCACGCTCCAATCGATTTTCAACGACGTCACGGCAGGCATGCCCGGCAAAGATAACCAGTTAGCCTCGAACAATCGGCCCTGCAACAACGTGCTACGGAAGTTGTGGGGCAACGGCCCCAGGCCCTTGATGCTGCCCAACTCCGGATTCTGGCCTCGGTAGAACCAGGTAAAGAAATTGTCGCTGCTTGCCGATGCCTCGAACACGTCGGCGACATCGCTTTCGACGAGGGAGTGGCTACGTTCGACCGTGCGCGTTCGGTATAGCTGGTAACTCCTGGCAACAGCACTGTCGCCGACGATGTAGTCACCAATCCAATCGTCGTAGGCTTCTTCCAGCTTGAACTTAAGCTCGGAAACGCTGCGCACACGGCGGACGAAAATCAACTGTTTCTTGCCTTCGACAAACGCCAGGTGGTGCGTCTGTTGACTCACGCTGTCCATTTTTGGATGCGGTGGCCTGCGTTTGAAGGCGCTCTCGTAATCTTCCACCAGATATTCAACGACGCTGCGGTCTGCCGCATCCCGTAACGAATCGCCTTCGCCCGCGGCCTCCTGACCATCGAACTCTACCGGCCGGTTTTTTTCGCCAGGCAGATAACTCTCGAACGACGCCAGCATCCCCAGTTCAAAACGATTGGAGCAGTTCTCCTGCAAGTGCTCGCTCACTTTCTTTTGCAGCAAAGCGGCGAACAATTTTTGTGCTACGGTCATCTTCACTTCCGCAGCCTCGCCGCTGCGATGCTCACGACGATACATGTTGCGGGTGTGAGCCACCTGATCAAGCTTGAGCGTGTTCAGGCGTCGTACGAACAAGCGACTGAGCGCCGCGTGCATGTCGGGGGCGGCCGGATCGCCGCCCTCCGGCAGTGCCGCATGTCCCTGGAAGCCGAACAACGCGAGTTGGTTGCGCAACTGGTCAAGATGGCGGTCGTAGGGTGTTGCCGACAGTAGCAACAGGCGCTTGATACGCTTGTTGTCGCCCAACAAGGTCGCCAACAAGCGGTTGCGGTCGCTGCTTTCACGGCCAGCACGCAGGTTGTGTGCTTCGTCCACTACCACCAGATCGAAGCGGGGCAACATCTCGCCCAACGCCTTCACCCAGACATCCTTGACCTGCCGCTTGAGTCCCCCGGGATTGCTTCTGCCGTCCATGGCGTTCAACTGCTTGACGATCTTTTCCAGAAGCTTGCGATGTTGCGGCATCAACTCCTCAAAGCGCTGGGTCCAACGCAGCATGTCAGCAACGGTATTACCCATGGCAAAGCTGAAGGCCGATGTGCAGATAAAGAGATCGCGCTCGTTGCCGCTTGCCACTGTCTGAACCACCTCAGACAAATTGTGACAGGCTCTGAACGGCGTGACCGGCTCGCCACCCAGGCCTTTGACCGCCATATCCTCAAGCCGATAGTTGCTATGGACAAACGCCCGATAGTCCTTGATCCATTTGTCGCGGACGTTGTTTTTCGGCAGCAGATACAGGACACGCAAACCGGGGTTGAAATGCCGCATCAATGCAGCGACACCAAGGCCGATGTAAGTCTTGCCCATCCCCACTTCATCGGCGAGGTACGCCACCCGATGGTCAGCGAGTTTGTTGTACAGGGCGACCGCGCCCAACAGTTGCTGCTCAGCCAATCCCTTGAGTTCAGGGTTGCCGCCGGAAAAATCGATTACGGCCTCGGCCGTGGCCTTATTGATCCGCTGCATGGGGGACATCCTTCTTCCGTGAATTTGCAGCGGTCAAGGGACGCTGAAATTGAGTCCTGAACCAGTCGAGGAAACGCGTACCTTCGGCCTCGTCGAGATGACGCAACAGCTCGTCATTTTCCAGTTCGGTAATGAGCGCCTGTACGCGCCTCGTCAAGGTCGCGCAGCTGTGCTGCGGATATCGGGTCAACAAGCCGTGCATGCTGAGCAGCGTTAAATAGCGTACAACCACCGTTTCCTCATCACCGCCCCCTTTCTCCACGCTTTCAAGCAAGGCCTTCAAGGAGTCGGGCTGACAGCCCGCGAGGTAATACGCGAGTTTTTTTGCGTTGTTCTCGTCTGCCGCCAACGCAAGGCTGCGTTCCAATTGCCAGAACGCGCCATTGACCTGCGAGAACTCCGCAAAGAAGCTCTTGGCCTCTCCCGCGTCCACCATTTCCGGCAGTTGTTCATCCGCTGTACCAGGCGCGGCGCGCATGTTCAGCATCAGTTGAGCCAGTTCGCCGAACTGGCTGATTTTTTTGCTCAACCGCATCTCAATGAATAAACGCAGAAGGCTTTGCAAGTCCATGGCTGGCATTTGGCTGGGACGGGAGTAAATGTTGCGCTGCGACACCATCAGGTAACGCTCCACGCACTCGGCACCTGACTGCCAGCGCACCCTGACCAGAGAAGAGCGTTCCAGATGGTCGCGCAATGTAGGCAGCAACTGCGTGCGCGAAGTTGTCTGTGCGAAAACTATCGAGCCAAGGCTTGGCGTCGGGTTGTCCAGCAATGTCAGCTCACCGCTGATCGAATCCTGTGCTGTCACTTCCAGCCATTGACTGTCCCAGTCGTATGCCAGGCGCAAGACCGGCATTGCCAGTCCTTCCGAAGCTTCAGCGCTATGCAAATCCGAGCCAGGGGCAAACTCCGAAGGCAGGGCCGTCAAAGGCTCCAGCAACGATGTGAAATTACTTCCTTGCAGAAGAAAACCAGCCTCGACATTATCCCGGAATGCCTTGTGGCTGAAATTCACTGATCCCACAAACTGCCAGGATCGTTTTCCTCGCCCCTGGAAAATTTTTGCATGTACCCGGCGAAAGGGGGCTCCGATGACCTCGTGGCTGTCGTGCCAGGCGGAGGCCCAGCCGCACCATTGCCCGGTATGAAATGTTTTAAATACCCCAGGATCGACAAGTGCCCGCTTATCCTCATCCCGAGGCAGCAGCAGACGGACTGTCGAGAACAGGCTCATCAGTTTCTGAGTATCACCACTGTCCGGTTTCTCACCGAAGAAAGGGCTGACAATCTCCAGCGTGGCCGCGCCCTTTGCTGCGGGTAATGTGTGGGGGTGCTGGCCAATGAAATCGAGAAAAGCCAAACGGCCAGAAGCTGCCCCGGAAAAATAGAAGCTGCAATCAGGGTCATCGGCGCTCGCCGACCACTGCGCCTGTACATTTATGATTTCATCCAGGACTGGAGTGGGCGCGACTGCCTGAAAAAATCGCAGTGCACGGCGCATGGGTTCAAGAATATTGGCAGGCGCACGAGTCGCTTGCAGCTCGACAAAATGACCAACCTCGATATTTTCCCACCACCCCGCTCTGGTCAGGTTGAACGACCCGGCCACCAGCAAAATCGTCGGTGTCTGCCCGACCTTTTCCTGCAAAACCAATATTGCCATCTTGGCGTGTTGGCACCCCCTGCCGATCCGCACAGGCAAATAATCGACATCAAGACGACTGCCTGCAGTAGGGTTGAATACATCCACGTCATGCACCACGGCAAAGCGCCGGCCCTTGTCCTGCATCAATGCCTGCAACTGGACTGAGCGAATATCGATCTGACTTGAAAGTGCCTGATCGCCCAATAGCAGCGGGATGACTTCCTGCTCAAAGAAGTCTGGCTCGAAGCTGTAGGTGGTGAAAAAGGCCGAGGTCACTTCGCGCTCACCAATACAGGCCCTGAACGCGTCACTGATGGTGTGTGCTTTCATTGATGGCCGGCCTTGGCAATGGTCAGGAAGGAATGAAGAAAAAAGCTGTAATCCCAGGTTTTGCCGCAGTGACCGGAAAGATCCTCAGGCAACCAGGCGCGATCCACGGGAACCCGAACCCTGAGTTTGTCTGCCTCCCAGTGAAGCCAGGCGGCCCCGCCTCTCTGCTCCATCACGGCGCTGTTCTGGATGACGATCTGCTCGATTACCGAAGCGGCATCTCCGCCGTTGGCCGCCTCCACGACCCTCTGCAGGAACGATGAATGTGGCAAACCCGGCCTGCTCCAGCCCAATGGTAGAAATGGCGCCGCGAGCCGTGGACTCAAGTCGTCGATCAAATCGCTGCGGCTGCGGCCTTTCTGGCTTTGCAACCAGGCAACAAGCGTATTGGCAAACACCAGCACGGGTTGCAGCAGCAAAATCTGTTTTAGAACATCCTGCAATTGGGGGTCGACACTCTGCTCGGTCAACGCCCACTGAATGAAATCGCGCACTGAAGATTTATCGCCAGGCAACAGGAGCCACACGTTGACCGCCTCGAACAACGCGACTTGCATGGGGCCAGCCTCTTGGTAATTCAGCAGCGCCAGGACGATGTGCTTGCGTACGTTTTTGTCATTGAGCAGCGCGGCAAAGTCGTGCGCCAACAGAGACAGTTGCGCTTGGATCACATTGTTCCGGCCGGCAAAATCCTCGAAACGTTGCCACCGCGACTCACCAAACACTTGCAACATAAGGTCCGTGAGCGCCACACCTCGGTCAGTCAACCGTCTTTCACTGCCTTTGATGAGGCCCGCTGCCTGCAGAGCAGAGGAATAGAGACCCCAAAGCCCATAACTGAGTTGGTTGCTGAGAATCTGCGCCTTTTTGTGTATGCCCAATTCCATCGAGTCGCGCTTGAGATTGGCGATAGCAAGCTGGCTTCCCAGTGGTCCTGCTTTAACAGAATCATGAAGTCGCAGGTAAGCCGACAATTGTTCGGCGCGTGCGTACCTTTGCTGGACATCTTCAAGAGGCCTGGATTTGTTGCCTTCATGGGCGTATCGGCAGGCCAGCAGCGCGACCATGAAATGGCTCATGCGGCTTGTGACCGTTGTCAGGTTACCCACCGCCTTTCGCCCCACCGAGCTCCAGATGGACTCGATGGCCAAGGGATCTCGTGATCCTTTAGGACGAAGCCTGTTATCCAGCAGAGATAGAACGGTAAACATGAAAACTCGATCCTTGAGAGGGGTAATGGCGGACTGAACAAGGTGCTCAGATCAGCAATATCACCAGGCACCGACAAAATGCGTCGTCTGCAGTGATCTGGCATCTAGTGGCCACCGAGAGCGGCAGGCAATATGCCACCACTCAATACACACGACAACCACGACACATTCTGACCACTGCTAGCTCTACCCTGCCGCCTCCACAGCATCAGGAGATCAAGCATGGGAACCCGATTAATCCCTTTCGCACACGGCAGTCGCCGCGCCGTTGACACCTGTGCGCTCTCGCTGAAGTGGAGTTTCCAGCTGCTGCTGGACCTGGGGGGACATCGCACCTTTATCAGCCGACACGGCCTCAATGATGAGGATCTGGCTCATGAACTCGGTCTGGCCAAATGGATAGACGACGACAATTACAGTCCCGCACTTGCTCTGGCGACACTGCGCAAAGGTGCTCGTAGCTTCAACGCCGACCCTCTGCATGCGCCCTACCCGGACAGCCTGGCGACCAATCTTGAGGCAATGGGTGAATTGTTGGGTTTAGTCGACGCAGAGCTTCAGGTGCTCGGTTTTTGCGTACTAATGCACACCGATCCGACACTCAGTGATGCGACAGATCAGCTGGGAACGCTGGGGCTCAACCGTGCAATAAAAGTGCTGTCCGTACTATTGGGTCTGCCCCTGCCGGAGGTCGAGGCTTGCCTGGCGCATAACAGCGCACTGATGCGCACCGGACTGCTGGAAATAAGCAATAACCACCGTTCTGTCATGGCGTTGAGTTCGATGTTGTCGGTTAGCAACCCGGATCTGCCTGGCCTCCTGCGCTTCAGCAAAGGCACGCCACTGGAGCTGTTCGCCTATGCGTTCCGTTTGAGTCCACCCGGCAGCTTGAGCTGGGAACATTACAGTCATGTCC
Organism: Pseudomonas sp. GM55; assembly: GCF_000282395.1. NCBI lineage: Bacteria > Pseudomonadati > Pseudomonadota > Gammaproteobacteria > Pseudomonadales > Pseudomonadaceae > Pseudomonas > Pseudomonas sp. GM55. Next base: position 58,034 of record NZ_AKJJ01000028.1, read on the forward strand.
GACAGCCACTGATGATCGCCGAGCGTTACCTGAGCAAATCCTTGGCCCAGGGGCGTCAAGGCGTGAACATTCTGCTGTATGGACCGCCCGGTACCGGCAAGACTCAACTCAGTCGTCTGATCGCTAAAAACCTCGGCAGTGCTCTGTACGAAGTCGCCTGCACTGACAGCTATGGTGACCCGGTGTCCGCCAAGCAACGCCTGTGCTCACTGCGGGCGACCAACAGCGTGCTGCATTCTCAACGCGCCTTGCTCGTACTTGATGAGATCGAAGACATTTTTCAGACCGCCAGCGCAGACGCCGATAGTCGCTCGCAGAAAGGTTGGATCAATCGCATGCTGGAAGAAAATAAACTGCCGTGTTTCTGGCTGAGCAACAGCATAGAGGCTATCGACGCAGCCCATATCCGACGCTTCGATATGGTGATCGAGGTCCCCAACCCGCCACAGGCACAACGCAAGCGGATGCTGCGCGAGTGTGGCGGTGGCAAATTGAGCGATCAGTTGATCGAACATCTCAGCGCACACGAACGAATGACGCCTGCCGTGCTGGAGCGAGCAGTGCGGGTAGGACGCAGCGTGTCGCAGCGCGCCAGCAAGGCGTTGGATAACACCATTCGCTGCATCGTCGACGGCACTCTGAAAGCTCAAGGCTTCGAAAAACTTCAGCACACCGACAGCGCCTTGCCAGCTCTCTACTCTCCCGAGTGGATCAACGCCGACCTCCCATTGGTGGGACTGGTTGACGGTTTGCGCACTCATCCTCAGGCACGGTTGTGTTTCTATGGACCACCGGGCACGGGCAAAACCGCATTTGGCCACTGGCTGGCGCAAGAGTTGGGCAAGCCTTTGATGGTCAAGCGAGTCTCCGACCTCGTTTCCCCTTACATGGGAATGACTGAGCAGAACCTGGCGGGCGCCTTCGAGCTCGCGCAACGAGAAGACGCCATACTCCTGCTGGATGAGGTCGACAGTTTTTTGCAGGACCGGCGTAAGGCGCGGCAAAGCTGGGAGATCACAACCGTCAATGAAATGCTCACACAAATGGAGAGCTACCGAGGGTTGTTCATCGCCTCCACTAACCTGATCCGCGATCTGGATGAAGCCTCTCTGCGGCGCTTCGACCTGAAGGTGCACTTCGGCTACCTGGCAGCCACTCAGGTTCAGGCATTGTTTGCCGCACACCTGAAGGCACTGTCGCTCAAGGATCCACAAAACAAGGCTGCGACTCGCTTGCGGACCGAGGCATACCTGACTCCCGGTGACTTCGCAGCGGTTGCGCGCCGGGGGCGTTTCAAGCCATTCGCCAGTGCTGATGAGTTGGCAGGGGCACTGCTTGCCGAGTGTCGATTGAAGTCCACCGGGCAGCAGCGCCCCATCGGTTTCATACATTAACCAAACTAAAGGTTGCCGGGTTGTCGCCGATAGGCAGACAACCGGCTTACTAGAAAGCCAAAGGTCAGTTTCAACACTACAAGGATGAACCTCTTGCCTTCAGCCAAGACCCATACCGCGTTGAGTCGTCAATGGGAGCTGCTGCAACAGCTGCCCAAACGCGCCCCTGGTATCACCGTGAGTGAGTTGCTGACCCGCCTGACGGCCGCAGGCTACTCCATCAGCCGCCGCAGCATCGAGCGCGACCTGCGTGACCTGTCTCTGGTGTTTCCATTGCAGTGCAACGATGGTGGAACACCATTCGGTTGGTATTGGAAACCTGGCGTGAGCGTCGAATTGCAGGGCATAACTCTGACTGAAGCCGTCAGTCTGGCGCTGGTCGAAGATGCCGTGCGCCCGCTGCTTCCGGGCAGCATGTTGAGCGTGCTGGAACCGCGCTTCGAGCATGCCCGGCAAAAACTCAAGGGCCTCGAAGACGGTAACCCCGCCGCCCGCTGGCCCGACAAAGTTGCGAGCGTTCGGCCGGATTTCAATCTTCAGGCGCCGGAAATCCAGGCAGAAATCCTGGAGGCACTGCAACACGCCCTGATCAGCGAGCAGCAAGTTCACTGTCAGTATTACTCGGCACACACCGACAAGCTCAGTGAGCTGACTCTCAACCCCCTGGCGATTGTCCAGCGAGGGCTGATCACCTATCTGATCGCCACTGCCGCGCCGTATACAGATGTCCGTCAGTTCGCGGTTCATCGCTTTCGGGCGGTAACGGTGCTCGACACGCCATGCCAGGGGCTGGAGACGTTTGAACTGCAAACCTACCTGGCCACCGATGCCTTGCAGTTTGGCAAACCGGAGAAGATCCGACTCAAGGCTTGGGTAAGCGAACACCAGGCGAGGTTGATTCGAGAGACGCCGTTGAGCACGGACATGGCGCTGGAAGAAATGTCGGATGGTTTTCAGGTGCAGGCGACCGTCAACAATACGTGGCAATTGCACTGGTGGATTTTGTCGTTGGGCGACTCGTTGGTCGTGCAGGAACCAGCAGCACTGCGTCAGCAGGTAGGCGATACATTGCGCCGCGCCGCTGCGGCGTATGAGCCAGAAATTTAGCGTGCTACAAGCAACCGACGCGACCGGCCAATTTTTTGCTCGACTGCTCAACAAGGTAGAAACACATGCTCACACCCTCCACCCTGACCGACATCGCCAGCCATCTGCGTGATCTGGCCAGCTACGTCGAACGCACACCTATCGATAGCCTCCATGAGGTGTGCATTCCTTTCAGTGAAATCCGCAAAGACTATCCCGCTCAAGCGTTGGGAGCTCTGAAGACCTGGTCCTCTTCCAAAGCGCGCTACATCTATCAGTTTTCAGTCGAAGACGATGTATGCGAAGACCTCTATCTGGCATTTGCAGAGGCCAAGGACGCCCGGAAGAATGGTCGGGCCTATTGCCGCCTGAATCCTGTATCACGTCTGCTGTATGTCGGAAGCTCCGCCAATCTGGATGCGCGGATCAAGCAGCACTTGGGCTTCGGCAATAAAGGCACCTACGCCATGCAGCTGTGCCACTGGCTGCCAGAACGCGAGGGAATGTTGCGCATTCAAGCCTGGCGATTCAGCAAAGAGATCGACGGTGCCGTCGTCCAGGCGATAGAAGATGGTTTGTGGGCCTCGAACCGCCCCATGTTCGGCAGACAGGGCGCTCGTTAAGCCGTTCGCTGACCGTTGAAGACGCCCGCTACTCGTTAGCCTGAGCAAGCAATCGCGGCAGTATTTCTGCCGCTTTGCCGACGAGACTGAACTCCCTTTCTCCCTGGACCGATTCTCGCTGCAGGTTGACATGCACAACGACAGCGCCATGTTCCCTGGCGATCCGAGGAATTTCCGCCGCAGGCTGTACCCGTCCCGAAGTCCCCACCGAAAGCAGCAGATCGCAATCTCTGACAGCCGCCAGCGCTTCACGCCATGCCTGCTCCGGTAGCGACTCACCGAACCAGACCACACCCGGCCGGACCTTGCCGTTGCAATGTCGACAGCGAGGAGGCTCGATCCGCGTCCGTCTTCAGGTTCATTCATTTGATCCGTGGCCTGCTCATATGGCCGGGCACACGCAAAGCAGCGCGGCGAGTGAAGGCTACCGTGCAAATGAATCACTCCATGACAACCCGCACGCTCGTGCAGATCGTCGACATTCTGGGTAATGACCGTCAGCCTGGTGACTAGCCGGGCGAGCTCGGCAATAGCCAAATGGCCGGGATTCGGTTTGGCGGCAAGTACCTTGGAGCGTCGCCATTCATACCATCCCCACACCAGCGCCGGGTCGTTGCGGAAGGCATTCGCAGTAGCCAACGCAGCAGGATCAAAACGTTCCCACAAACCGGTCATGGCGTCGCGGAACGTCGGGATGCCGCTCTCTGCGGAAACGCCCGCGCCAGTAAATACGACCACATGGGACGCATCACGCAACCGTTGCCCCTGAAACCCGATCATGACTTGCTCCTATCTGCGTAACCGGGCAAACCATTCAGCCAACGTACGATCGATCAGATTGGCCGGTTGCAAGGTTAGCGCTTCGTTTCCACATTTCTCACATCGATCGCACCAGTCCCCCGGTCCAAGGGCATCGCTTGGGGGGGCGACCGTTTTCTTCCAGCCACATTTGCCACAGACAAATGTGAAGGGTCTTGGTCTTATGGGCATGTCACTACTCCTCTGTTACGGGCGCTTTACGCCACAGGCAGCAAGGCCTGCAGAATTTCCACCTTGCGCTGTAGCTGTTCCACATGAGCCTTTTCCGCTCGCAGCGCCGATTTGAGCTCGCGATTTTCCTCGGCATGCCAATTCGCGCGCGTTTGACGCTCCTGCGTCGTGACATGCCAATAGCTGAGTAAACGCCAGGTTTTGCCGCAGCGCGTGTACAGCGCAACCAGCACTGAAAGGATCAGCCCCAGCATCACCATCGATGCCCAACTCTCAAAACCCATGGCATTTTTCTCCTGTCGCAAATGCAGTTCCAGCAGCCAGCCGGTACCAGTGCGTGGCCTTGGCAAAGTCTGGCGCCTGGCCATCCATTCCTTTTTCATGCAAACGCCCAAGCGCTCGCGCCGCGCACATGACGCCGCGTTCATAGGCCTGTTCGTAGTAACTGGCCGCAAGGTCCTGGTTAACGCACATGCCCCGGCCGTACCAGGCTTGCTCGCCAAGATTGAATGCTGCCTCACCCGATCCCAGCACATACGCAAGCTTGAACAACCGCCGGGTGAGGACGCTATCGAAAGGGACGCGACGACCATTGATCCATAGCCAGCCGAGATCATTGAGCGCATTTGGGTTTGAGGCGAGCGCGTCATCGCGTAGCGAACGATACAGAATGCGCAGCAAAGCGGGATCGGCCATGGTGGCCAGGGGGCTCGCGGCCTTGATCGTGAGATAGGCAAGCTTGCCGTCGACAGGCGCTTTCAACACTCTCAAGGACGGCATGCCAATGTCTGCATCCGCAACGCAAGGCGATCGCGACTCGACAAACCGCATGCTCTCGGCATCGGGCAACAGGGCATCCAGAAACTGGAATACTTTTTCATCAGGGCTCATTCGGACAGCCTTCTGGTTGATCATTCGATAGGGCTCATTATCGAAATGACAACGACATTTTGTGTCGTACACGCATCTCGACACATCCTGTCGCGACTGATCACAACACTGAAGGCTCATCAACACTATCCAGAGCCAGCCCTCATGAAAACCTACAGCGCCTTCATGCAACGATCCATCGCCACTGCAGGCCCTCAGGCCAATTTCACCATCACCGTACAAGCCGTGAGTTCGGCCATGGCCAAGATCACTGCCGAGGCCCAGTATCCCGGTTACAAGTGCTTGAATGCTCCTACTCAGGTTCGCTGACGCTTCTCCATCTCGGCTTGCAATTGCAGCGTCAGCTCGCCGGGGCGCTGCACATGAGGACTCATGCCCCCCATTAATGCACCCAGCCTGGCCCCTACGGGCTGAACCAGAACCTGTCACGTGCGTATGGAAACTCCCTGGTCCGCGCGGGATTCAGCGCATCAGAAAATGCCCGTGCGGTCGATGTCGACGCATAGCCAAACGTACGAAAACCTCCTGGCGTGCCCTCCTGTGGATCCCTCCCCTCACAAGTGATAGCTTATCGCCACACCGTGCGAGAAAGCGCTGGACTGAGTATCCCCGAATGCTCAAGCCAAAGCCTAAGCCGCCGATACCGCCTCGATAGTCAAGGCCAAGCGGACATCCACTGCCCCAAGGAAACTCCTGGAATGGATTACCAGTCGCTCAAGACTCGCCACCGCAATGAACGCGACGCCCACCACCCCAACCTCGCCTTACGAATTCATCGAGCCCTGAGTTGGCTCAATCGCGCCGAGCAGGCGCAAGACGTCGACGGTTGTTTCATCTTCCTGTGGATCGCCTTCAACGCGGCCTATGCAACCGATATCGATGAACAGCATCGACTGTCCGAACAGGAAGCATTCAAGGCTTTTCTACAAAAACTCTGCGCTCTGGATAAAGAGCACTTGATCGAGAAGCTGGTGTGGTCGGAGTTTCCCGGCAGCATCCGCGCCTTACTGGATAACCCTTACGTCTTTCAGAGCTTTTGGGACTTCCAGAACGGCAAGATCACTGAAGCCATGTGGGAAGAGCGCCTGCGCAGCGGCAAACGCAGTGCACAGGCTGCATTGGCCAACCGCGATACAGCGAAAGTGTTGGGGGTAATGTTCAACCGCATCTATACCCTGCGTAACCAACTGATGCACGGTGGCGCCACTTGGGACGGTAGCGTCAATCGCAGCCAGTTGCGCGATTGCGCCAAATTGCTCGGCAAGCTGGTGCCGCTGGTGATCCTGCTCATGCTCGATAATCCGAAAACACTTTGGGGCGATGCCTGCTACCCGGTGGTCAAGACGTAGTGCGCTTTTTTGTCCTCCACGTTCCTGCTACACCATGACAACTTCGTACCCACAGCCAGAAGTCGCAAATATGGCGAGAACAGCGCCTTCGCTGACGCAAGTGTCGACCACGACGCAATCCGTCGCACCTCGTTTGTACGGTAGCTGCCAGCCGCTAAATGAGTTCCGTCTTTAGGTCGCTACAACGACTCACCAATAGCGGTGTGTTGAACCCTCATCGTTCACAAGGAGCGTCAACGTGTCTGAAATGCTCATCACGTTCGGTATGCAACTCGATGGTCAACGGGCAACCCGGGCGAGCAATCAACTGGGCGCTTTGACGGTCGGACCACAGGGGTTTCTGGATGTTCTGGAAACTCAATTGGGCCTGACAGCACACCGGCCTTGCGCAGCGCAGCGTACAGCGGCGTATCGGGATTGCCTGGCACACTGCAACAACGCACAGCGTTTCTACAACGCCAGTTTTTCCACCGATGAGCTGGGTGTTTCCGCTGCATTGCTGGCTTGGCGAGATTACTTGTATCTGTACGGTTGGGGTGGGCGCGTGGAGGCAGATGCCAGCCAGCGCCTAAAGGACCTTACCGAGGTAGAGATGAAAGCCCGCGAGGTAGTCGCGCCTTCGATTGGGCAACGCCTGCACAATGTTGCCGCGGCTCTGGCTGTGCGGCGACCACCGATCAAGAATGTGCTGCTGACTGACGATTGGGAGGTATACCCACTTGGTTGGCAAGCGGTGCTGCATCACCTCCCACACGAACGCCTCGAGGTGCCCTTGGGCACGGCGCAAGGCTTCCTGGGCCAGTTGCAGACGCAACTGCGCAAGAGCATTGCCGGTGAGCGCGTGACACCAATGCCGTGGCAAGAGGACGGCACGGTAAAGGTCGTTCAGGCACAGACTCGAGTGTTGGCGGCGAGCTGGTTGAGCCGCTCGCTGGATGAACGCGTGCAGACCTTGCTGGTAGCCGGTGCTGAAGGCGGCTGCCTTGATGGTTATTTGGTCGGTGCAAACCAGGCTCGCCATGGCCTAAATGGCAGCAGCGATTTGCGGCCGGCCCTGCAGGTATTGCCTTTAGCAATGGAGTTGATTTGGGCGCCAATGAATTACCCGGCGCTATTACAGTTTCTGACCCATCCGATATGCCCGATTCGACTGTTTGCCCGTCGACAGTTGGCGACCAAGGTATCGAGTATGCCGGGTATTGTCGGAGCCGAATGGGAGGCAGTCCTGGAGCGCATCGCAGAACACTACGGTGCCGAAGCGCCTCGTGTTCGGACATCCATTGGCGACTGGCTCGAAGCTTCCACGTTCAGTGTTGATGAAGGCGCGCCGCTGAGCGAAGTGCTGGTGCGTGTCCAGCGCTTGATGGCGTTCTTTCAACCGCGCCTGGGCCACGAAGAACCCGCACACAGTCTGGCTGCCCGGGCGGGTTATGCGCAGTGCGAAGCTGCTTTGGAAACACTAGAGACGCTTCAACTTCAAGGCGTCGAGCGGTTGCGTGCGCGGCAGTTGCAGCAGGTGATCGAACAGGCCACTGCGAGTGGCACGGATAATCCGTTACTGGCCGCCCAGGTTGGCGCTCATTTGACCGTTTCCCGCCCGGGGGCCGCCATTGAGAACTCGGACACAGTAGTGTGGTGGAATCTGGCCATGCCGGCACTGCCTGCCATTTCGCCGTGGTCCAAGGCGGAACTGCTGCAACTCGCAAATGCAGGAGTGGCGCTGCCCGACGGTGGAACGCTGCTGGCTCAAGCGGCCCAAGACTGGCTACGGCCTTTGCTGGTCGCGAACCGCAATCTAACGCTGGTGCTGGCGCCGCCACACGAGGAAAGTCATCCACTTTGGCAGATGATCGAAGCGGTTGTGCAGTATCCAAAGGTACACGTGCTGGAGGACCTTCTGCTTGCGCCAAGCCCACTCTGCCACCCTCGACTGTCGAGCCCCCTACCGGTGCGCAAGCGCTGGTGGAAGCTGCCCGCAGACGTGCCACTGACTCTACCGGAAAAAGCCTCTTTCTCGAGTCTCAACCTGCTGCTGTTCAACCCTTACCAATGGTTGCTGCAATACGGAGCCAAGATTCAGACCTCCAAGAGTCTCAGCCTGAGCGACAGTTTTCTTCTGAACGGTTCGCTTGCTCACCGTTTGGCTGAACACTTTTTCAGCAGAACCGACGCGTTGACCATGGACGCAGCAGACTTCGCCGCATGGTTCTCGATTCATTTCCCGCGCGTGGTGCGTGAAGAAGGGGCAGTGCTGTTGATGGAGGGGCGCGGTGCCGATCTGTCGACCCTGCGCCACCGAGTGTTGCGTGCAATGACCCAGCTGCGAGTGCACTTTGCCAATGCCAATGTCCATGCCGTAACCGCAGAGCAGGTGTTGGATGGGCAATTCGCTGGAGGCGCTCTGGCGGGCTCTGCCGACCTGGTGCTGACCACAGAAGACGGGCATCGAGCCATCGTCGACATGAAGTGGGCCGGGGGCAAAAAATACCCCGAACAACTCAAGGCGAACCGCCATTTGCAACTGGCGATTTATGCCGAGTTGCTTCGTCAGGAGACCGGCTCATTGCCGTCGGTGGCGTACTTCATTCTGGAGTCCGCCCGCCTGCTGACACCAGATGACCGCGTATTTGCCGACTCTGAGCGGGTGCCCGCCAATCCACCAAGCACCACGCCCGAACTTTGGCTGAGCTTTATCGAGGCCTGGAAATGGCGACAGGCGCAAATCACTGCGGGCCTCTATGAAGTGGCGCTGGAAAGCATTGAAGAGGATGAGGCTTCGACACCGCCCGAGAAAGCAATGCCAATGGAATACCTCAAGGAAGCCTACAACGACTACCTGGCCCTGGCCGGATGGGAGCAATGACAATGCCTAAGAACGCGCACATCACTTTTATCAGCGCAGGCGCCGGCAGCGGAAAAACTCACCGGCTCACAGAGATTCTGCACCAGGAATTGCTCAGTCAGCAGGTCCAACCTGCAGGCGTTATTGCCACCACCTTCACACGAAAAGCGGCGGCCGAACTTCGCGAGCGAGTACGCAGCCATTTGCTCAAAAAAGGTGAGATTGGCTTGGCGACCTCTATGGGGCAGGCCCGGATAGGCACCGTCAACAGCGTTTGCGGCCAATTGCTTGAGCGCTTCGCATTTGAAGCAGGCATGCCACCACAACAGCGAGTACTGGAAGAGAATCAGGCGAAAGTGCTGCTCAATCAGGCGGTAGACCGGGTCCTGCATGGTGAAAGCATGGACACGTTCCTTGCCATCGCACGCCGCCTGGGCTTGGAAGTCACCCATCAACAGGGCGACTATGCGAGCAATAACTGGCTCGATGAACTGCGCCGACTGTTAGATCAACTACGCACCAACGACATCGACCTCGATCTGGCTCGTGGCTTTGCTGTCCGCAATGCCGAGGACATGCTTGAGCATTTCCCCACCGCAACCAAAACCGACTTGAGTGGTCAGCTCCTAGGTATTATTCCCGATGCGCTCGCTCAACTGGTCGCCGCTGATAGCGACAAAAAAGTAACGGCTGACTATGTATCCCTGCTCATGGATTTCCACCGTGAGCTACTGCAAGGCAACGCGCGCTGGAGTGCCTGGGCAAAGTTGGCCAAATCAGCCCCGGAAGCCAAGCTCAAGCCTTTGGTTGCAAGCCTGACCGAAACGGTCGAGCGCTACACCGAACACCCAGACTTGCATCGCGATATCACGGTGTATCTGGAACAGGTGTTCACCTTGGCCATTGATGCATTGCACGTGTACGGCCAGAGCAAACTTGAGCTCGGCGTGCTGGACTTTGCCGACCAGGAACACGCATTGCTGAAACTGCTGGACAACCCCGCCGTGATTCAGGTGCTGGAGCATGAACTTGACCTGGTCATGGTTGACGAGTTCCAGGACACCAGTCCTATGCAGTTGGCGATTTTCCTGAAGCTTTCTCGCCTTGCTAAACGAGTTTACTGGGTAGGCGATATCAAGCAGGCCATTTATGGCTTTCGTGGTAGCGATTGTGCATTGATGCAGGCCATCCTGAACGCCTTGCCCGAACTGGGTGGAGAGAAACAGGTGTTGCCCAACTCATGGCGCTCACGACCGGAGTTGGTCGAACTGGCCAACGAAGTATTCAGTCAGGCGTTCGCCAACAACTTGCCGCCCGAGGAAGTCCGGCTGTTACCCACCCGCGAAGATCAGTTGCCTGGGCCCGCCTTCACCAACTGGTTACTCGATGGCAGCAACGCCGAGCAGCAGGTGAGTGCGTTGGCTGAAGGGATTGACCAACTGGTGAACAGTCGGCATCAGATATTCGATAAAGCCACCAAAGAAATCCGTGACGTCCGGTTGGGCGATATCACTGTACTTTGCTACTCCCACAGCAACGTCGCGAAAGTGGCTGCCGCCCTTGCCGCCGCAGGCATGCCCTGCTCCACCGCTCAGCCGGGATTGCTGTCTACCGCAGAAGCAACCCTGGCGCTAGCGTGCTTGCGTCGCTTGAATGATCCCTCCGATACACTGGCTACCGCGCAGATTGTCTCGCTGGCTGAGGCCGAAGAGCCAGAGAGTTGGGTTGCGGAACGCCTGCGTTACTTGAATGCGGGTCATCCAAAAGCGATGTGGCGCGAGCAAGACGTCGACGATTATCGGGCGCACCCCTTGGTTGCGGCAGTGGCGCGGCTGCGCGCTGACCTACCATTGCTGACGCCTGTGGAAGCGTTGCAGCGTTTAATCGCTGAGTGTGACTTACCCTCGCGCGTCACGAGTTGGTCGACCTCGCCAGCACAGGCTCAAAAGCGCATGGCCAACCTCGACGCAATAATCGACTTGGCGCAGCAATATGAGGACCTCTGCCGAAATGGGCTGGGAGCTGCATCTATCTCCGGGCTGGTGCTCTGGTTGGGCGAAACGGCCAGCGCCAACAATGATGCATTGGCCACACCGGCTTTGGACGCCGTTCAGGTGATGACCCACCACGCCAGCAAAGGTCTCGAATGGCCGGTCGTCATCCTGATGGATTTGGCTCGCGATATTGGCGACCGGTTATGGTCGGTCTCGGCGCACTCCAATAGCGCGTTCGATCCGCACAAACCATTGCACGACCGCTTCATCCGCTACTGGCCTTGGCCTCTAGGCAAACAGCAGAAGGTCCCGCTGGCCGAAAAGTTCGAGCAAACCAGCCTGGCCCAAACGTGCCGAGAAGAAGCTGTTGAAGAAGCAAAACGCCTGCTCTACGTGAGCATGACCCGTGCCCGCGACCTGCTGGTGATTGCACGCTCCGGCAAAAAAATAACCGGACAGTGGCTCGACTGCGTCCAGGCTCCATGGCTGATGACAATCCCAGGCGAGCAGGTTCTACGCTTACCCAGCGGAAAAACGCTGCCGGCCGACTGTCGAACACTGACCGCCGGCAATGCGTCAGAACCTATCGCAGTTGTCGTGCAAAATCTGCATTGGTTTTCCCCACTGATAGTTGCCGAGCCCCGTATGCAACTGAGCTTTCATCCGTCCAGTAGCGTCATCCGATCGGTGACAGGCGCCGGCGAAAAATGCCAAATCGGCACCCGCATTGCCTTGCAGGGCAGCCCGGAAATGAGCGCATTGGGAAACGCGATTCACGCCAGCTTGTGCCTTTCGTTTACAGATCCAAAACGTCCCATCGTCCTGGACGAAGTGCAGAGCTTGTTGCTCGGGCACGGAGTGCACGAGCATGTAAGCGCCAGCCAAGTTATGAGCCAGCTGTTTGCGTTGCATTCCTGGATCGAGTCCCGGTGGCCGCAGGCTAAAGCCATGGCCGAGTACCCGGTGCAACAGTTACTCACCTCGGGGCAGGTACTGAATGGACGCGTCGACCTGCTGCTGGATACAAAAGAGGGATGGGTACTGATTGACCATAAATCCAATCCTTCTCCCGAGGCACAGTGGGAGCGGCTGGCCGAGGAGCATGCAGGCCAACTTGACGCGTATGCCCAAGCGATTGAGGCGGCATCTGGTCGGCCGGTAAATGAAGCGTGGATCTTCCTGCCTACGGCGGCCGGCTCCGTTCGGGTTTTCTAGCTGTAAGAGTGTTTGCGCACTTGTGTTAAACGATCAATCACGGCGGCCGGGTTTCTCTTCGGCCGCTGACATTCTAAGGAAAAATGCATGACGTTGTATGAGTCAATCTTGTTGGAAGTGCGCAATGGCGTACTGAGCAACCCCTTTGAAGTTCAGGAACTGACCTCGGAGCGTCGCCAGGTGATGTGTCTTGTGAACAAGGAGCTTGTTGAAAAGTACCGGATAGGTTTCGATTTTTTCATGAAGTCGGCGATTGGTACGACCATCGCCAACAAAGCCAGTGACGGAAAGACCGGTGCAGGTGGAAACAGTGTCAGCAATGGCGCCAAGGCCCAATACCTGCGGGTAGCGCCCGGCGTCTATAAGGTACTGGAGCCTGCCCAGTAAATACCAGACAGTGCTTCAAATCCGCAAGTAGCCCAGCAATCGTATCAGTTTCGCCACGGCCATTTCCCTGGCCGTGGGTTGCTCCATGCATACAGCCTCACTTCCACAACGCGGGCAAACCGCTGGGCAGTCCTCGTACCTCAACATGTCGCTGTTCGGGATAACCGTGGCTCCATCACCTACATCTGATCTGGTGATCAAGGAGCTCGACCTGACTTAAAGGAGGCCTTAGGGGTTGCTGCTTCACTTGGATAGGGCTCGAAATATGGCAACCGTCAGTTCCGCCAACGCCACTGACCACATGCGCCAGATCATGAGTCGTCGCGAAAATTGCTGGGAGGCTCCGCTGGAGTGCGTGTTCCGGAGAATGGATACCGAACGTGGGCTACATGACGGGCTAGAATGCTGAATGGGACATCCAGCCATCAACTAATGCATCGATACAATTGGATTCGGCCCATCAATCCAATGACGGACTGACACCTGCTCCGTTAGAGAAAAAACTTAACGTCGTGTCCGAGATTAGTTGGCTACTACAGATTGAGTGAAGCTCTAAATACAAACCGATGCAGGCTAAACGTAAGGTATAATTTTGCCAAACTCATAGCTAAGACCCCCCATGAAACTCCTCAACACCTATGACGACCGTGACGACGCCGAAAGCGCTGCCGAGAAGCTAGCCGGAGACAAGCGCCTGGCTAGCGAGCGCGACTCTACCGTAGTCATCTATAACCTGTTCGGCATCCCCAACTGGAGCAATTTCTATCGTTTGGGCATGTACAACCTAGATGAGCTGAAGACGCTACTAGATCGCCGGGCTGGTTGGCAGGTTGTCGATCAAAGTAGACATGCCGAGATCATCGCCACGCTGATGATCGTGGCCAAAAACTACACGATCGAAGTACCAGGGCACTGGCTGTAGGGCCGCGTTTCAAGCACCCTCACGCAAGGCAATGAACTGGTTGTGCGGACCTTCGCTGCGCAGCTCAATGTGAGCGCTGCCGGATGCCAGAAAGGCCAGTGAGCCCTCGAGGCTGAACGGGAACAGCACAGGCAAGGTTTGCACAGAGCTCAGTGCAAGCGGTTTGCCAAGGCAACGCAAGGCAGCCTCGATCAACCAAGTAACCAGTTGTGGATCATCAACGCGGATTGCCGGTCGACGCCGCAGACGCCGCCCTTTCTCAATACGTTCAATGACGCCCCAATTCTCGTGAGTTTGCAGCACCGCTTGCCCAGCACGCCGGGTGATTTCGCGCTCACCGTAAACCTCATTCATACGGCGGTGAACCTCCGCAGTTGAGCAGTCATCCTGTAAAGCTGTCAGCCGGCCCACCTGTTCGGCGAGTTTGGCGAAGAATGGATAGCTGGCCAGCGCCATTCCCCAGGTCAGGGCAACTGCTGATGTAGCAGGAGATGCCTTGAGAATCGCGGCACCACGATCGGCAAAATCGAGCAGTACCGACCTAGGGGCAAGCCACAAGCCGTTCAGCTTGGTTTGGGTTTTACCCAGAGCTTCTTTTCCCAGGTTCTCACTGGCCAGGAGAGCATTCAACTCATCAATGCTGGTCAAGCCAGCACGCACCTTTAAGGCGGTCGCTGCCCATTCGAGCTTAATATAGCGATCAAAACCAATGTGAGGTAAAGATGTAGTCATGGAGCCCAACTTGTGCGAGATATTTTTACAAAGGGCACGATCAGCTCTTCCACCGAAATGCCGCCGTGAACTACCAGTTGCTCCCCCTGAGTGACAAACGCTGTGCGTTCAGCAGCAAACACAGGTAGGAAGCTTTCTGGCAAGCCTGGTATTTTAAGTTCAACTGCAGTCGGGCAGGTGACTAATGCCTGGTCACGAAGAATTTCATTACGATAAGCACGCGCCCGCTCACCCCGCAGGTCAGGCAACGCACCTTCATTGATGCGACCGGCACCCACCGCTTCGACGTTACCGTGATCCGCTGTCAGGTAGACATGGTAGCCATGGCTCAACAACAGCTCGAACAACTGCTCAACAAAGCCAGTCTCACACCAACTGGTGATCAGACTGGCGATACCGCGCTTGCCCAGCACTGCACCATGCACGATCTCATCCACGGTATCGATCACCAACCCTGCCACCTTGATTGCAGAGTTTGAAAGTTTGTCAGCCAGCCCCGGTAAGTCGTCCACACGCTTGATGCTCTTGTGATACATCACCTCGTTGGCGCGCAGGTTTTCCCCTTGCCAGAAAGCAGACCAGAGCACCGGCTCTTTACTAGTATGTTCAATCGACCCTTCAAATTCACGAGGGCGCAATCCGGAGAACAGCGCCTGACGCGACACTGATGTCAGCGTCGGAAGCCAGGCAAAGGTGGTGCTCTCGTCATAGCTCAATGCGGGCGCGTACTTGGTTAGGTGCTCACGAATATGCACCCACTGATCGACAGACAAACCATCAAATACCAACAACGCCACACGTACTTCGCCATTATTGCGGCACCTGGCCAGGTAATGTGGAACATGGTGAACCATCACCGGTCCTTTCACCGCAGGCAAAGACGGCAAGTCAGCGTAGTGCTGTTTTACCCAAGCCAGTAACCTCTCGTCGATCAGCTGCTGCAGCGCCACGATCTGATTGTGTATGCCATTGGCCCGCTCAATTTCCAGTCGATGGAAACGAGCCAGTAGCTCGCCGAAGCGCCGCGCAAACTGGCTCCAATCTCTGTAGCTCGCATCCAGCGCCGGCAGGGTTGTTTCCAGGCTTTTCATGCCCTCAACAATCAGGTTACGCATGGCAAAAGGATCTTCCACCACCCCAACTCGGGCCCACGCTGGGATTCCGCTAGCGCCACCACTGATCTCCAATGGATGCAGTGCGCCATCCAAAAACAGCGAGTCGATCACTGCCCGTATCTGTGGGCGGTCAAAAGGAACATCGATAATTCGCTCATATTGCACGTGCGGCTCAGCCACACCCTGGCGAATTACCCCCAGACCATGCAGGTAGCAATACCAAGCTTCCTGCAATACCCGTAGAAAATAACTGCGCGAACTGAACAGTTCCGCGAGTGGCAAATGCCGAAACGCCTGCTCTTCAGCCAAAATGTGCACCATATGCCGAACGAGATCCTGCGGTAGTTCGGTCTCGTCATAGTGCAAACGCAGCAGATTGCCCCACAGATCCTCAGCTTTTGACAGCAAATGTGGATTTATCTTGTAGATATGGGTAAGCAGAAACTCCTTGGTCAAGCGCTCCCCATGCATCTGTTTGGCAAACTTGTCCTGGGCAGCAAACAAGTTCTGGCGATGCTCGGGAGCCAACTGACGCACTACACTGTAGCTAAGCTGTGGAAACAGCTCCGCCAGGCTCAAGCGTACAACTCTCGCCTGATTCAGGTAATCCCATGGCAGCTCACTGCTGTCAGCGCGCGCCAGATGCAAGATCAACGCTTTGGCCGGGCCTCGCCCGCCGCGATCCCAATCCTCACGGTAACGCGCTTCGAACTCGGCACGGAAGACCACCGAGTCCTCGAACGGCAGCAGATCGAAACCACGCTCACGCAATTCAGCCAGCACCTGCTCATCGAGCAGGACATCATCCGGGTCAGCAGCAACCCAAAGGCGCACCATATCTGCAGGAAACTCTTTGAGAATCGACTCAATCCATGGGTTCAACTTTGGACTCCTTAGCTCAACCATTTACCCGCAATAACATCACAGCATTCAGCTCCGGCACACAGGCTCTGGCTTCATCCAACTGCGCTATGCGCGCTTGATGTTCTTGCTCCAAGCGCTTGCGCCGGTGCTCACGCACGGCAGGTAGGCCAATACGACCGATCGCCTGCAGACGTGCGTTGTAGGCATACAACACTCGCTCAGTCTCTTCCTGCAGACGCGTTAGGTAATCCTCTTTCAGTTCACTGAACAGACTGCGACCCTGTTGATAGGCGGCGGTCTCAACCTGGCTAAAACTGTTTGTTGCGTCGACGTTCACCCTGGCGGGTAGCAACTCCAGTGCCTCTGTCAGCAGCAGATCCCAAATGCGCTTGGCCGTCGGAACAAAGCTGCGCCCGTCATCGGTGACAAATACCGGCAGAAACCTGCGGCGTTGCAGACTGTTCAGTGCCGCAGCCCCACCCAGCGTCGCCAGGCCGACTTCCCAAAGAGACCAGACACCTTTCACGCTATCAGGCAGGCCATTGATGCGCAGCACCGGCAGAGGCTGCCCTGACACACAGCGCGGTAGTTCGCTGATGAGCGCCCGGGCACGCGGGTCTTCCAGGGTAATCCACTCCCAGTCTGGGTTGGCCTCAGCGCTGCGCGCATCGAAACAAACCCGCGCCGACTCACTGCCATCGCCCCAGCGAATACGCCAGGCATCACCATTCCTCTCGACGTTGCCACCAAGCGCCGGCAAGCCCTTGATGATCGCCTGCTCCAGCCAGTACTGCGCTGGGTGATCGCGCCACTTGCGCGCCTCGTCGGCATCCAGCGTGTGATCAACATTCAGCAGCTCGGTACTCTGGCGGGCTTCGGCAATCTTTTCACGCACCTGCAGTACCACCGCATCGCACTCTTGCTCGATGCGGTTGGGATCCTGCAAACCCTGGATGAACAGCTCGTCGAACAGTGGTTCGACTTCCGCCGAATCCATCACATCGGCGGCCTTGTCCACGCCAAACTCCTCGGCAATTTTTGCCAGTTTCTCTTCCAGAACCTCACGCACCCGATGCTCGACGGTATCCTCCAGAACAAAGTTGATTGCCCGCACCACGTGAGGCTGGCCGATACGATCCACCCGGCCGATACGCTGCTCGATGCGCATGGGGTTCCATGGCATGTCAAAGTTGACAATGACATGGCAGAACTGGAGGTTGAGCCCCTCACCGCCCGCATCAGTGGAAACCAGCACGCGAATTTCACCAGCAAAGGTCTGCTGAGCGCGAGTACGAGCTTCCAGATCCATGCCGCCGTTGAGCTGAGCCACGCTGAAACCACGGCGTTCGAGAAACTCGCTGAGCATTGCCTGGGTCGGCACAAACTCGGTGAAGATCAGCACCTTCAACTGCAGGTCGTTTTCTTCTTGTTGCAGCTTATAAATCAACTCAAGCAGCGCTTCGGCCTTGGCATCACTGCCTGCCGCCTCGGTCGTCTTGGCCAGTTCCAGCAGCGCCTCGACTTCCGAGCGCTCGCGCTCCAGTGCTTCACGGGTATCCGCTTCCACTTGTACCGCCAGATCGACCTGAGCCTGACCATCAAGATCAGACCAGTCTTCCTCATCCATTGCCTCGAACAGCGACTGTTGGGGCTGTGGCGTATCCAATGCCAATAGACGCCGCTCCAGGGTGGTTCGAATGGCTGCGGTACTGGACGTCACCAGACGCTGCATGAGGATCATCAAAAAGCCGATATGCCGCTGCTTGGCCGCCATGGCTTGGTTATAGCCATGGCGCACATAGTCGGTTACCGCTTCATATAGCCGGTACTGCGCATTGTGGCGCGGCTCCCAAGCGACGGCCTGCAGACGGGTCATCCGTGGTTTGAATAGTGGCTGGCCTTCAGCATTAATCGACAAGCGCTTTTCCGTGCGAATGACGAAGGGATGCACACGCTCACGAGTAACGCTGCCTTCGTGAGGAAAGGCTTCCCGGTCGAGCAACTGCATCAAGCGCATAAACTGATCGGTCTTGCCCTGGTGAGGAGTAGCAGAGAGCAACAAAAGATAGGGCGAAGCTTCAGCCAGCGCCGCGCCCAGTTTGTAACGGGCGACCTGCTCGGTGCTGCCACCCATGCGGTGCGCTTCGTCGATGATTACCAGGTCCCAGTTGGCCGAGATCAGATCTTCGAAACGCTCGCGGTTATAGTTGCGCAGCTGCTCCAGGTTCCAGCCTTTGCGTGCCTCCAGCGGCTTGACCGAATCCAGCGAGCAGATCACCTGATCGTGCTGTCGCCAGAGATTGTCATCACCATCACTCCACTGACGGAAGGCTGCCAGATCGGCGGGCTCGATGAACTTGAAGGGTTCGCCAAAGTGCAAGCGCATTTCTGCTTGCCATTGGCGAATCAGGCCCTTGGGCGCGACCACTAGAATCCGATTGATACGGCCGCGCAGTTTTAGCTCGCGCAGCACCAGCCCCGCTTCAATAGTCTTACCCAGCCCCACTTCATCGGCTAGCAGGTAACGGATACGATCACGACTGACCGCCCGATTGAGCGCATACAGCTGATGCGGCAACGGAACCACGCTGGATTGAATCGGAGCCAGCAGTAGGTTGTCTTCTAACGCGTCGAGCAGCTTGGCCGCCGCGGCAGTGTGCTGAATTTGCGGCAGCGACGGCAGCTGAGCAGCCAACGGACTCAGATCTGCCGCACGGGCGCGCACCACAGCATCTCGGGCTGGCAGCCAGACGCGGTAGCTCGTCTCGCCCCACATCTGCTGACAGTCAACTACCCGACAAGGTGAAGCCTGCCGGGTATGCCAGCACCAGTCGCCAAGGGCGAAGGTGACAGACGCAGACATCAGCTATCGCTCTCCGTACGGGTCAGCGCCATGTCATAGAGCGTTAGTAATTTTTCGTCTGTCTGGAGTGTCTCATCTGGCAGCTTGTTGGCCACGGCGATAATTGTCTGGTAGTCCTTGTTCGCCCAAGCGGCAGAGAAGCCAGTACGAAGCACCTCCAGGCGTGACTCTTTGATCTTACGACCAGCAAATATCTTGTAGCTCTCGAACTCCTTCAAAAGACCCTTCTCGCGCTTCTTATCCAGATCCTGGGCCTTATTCGGATCTGGTACGTACCAGCGCTCCTTGGCTTTACTGACAAGTGCAGGCGCATCCTTTGGCAAGCCACGCAGATCTTTGAAGTTACTAGATAAGTAGCTGTGAATCCGGCTCGGAATTTCGCCAGTTCCGTCGCACTGAAGGAAATTATCTTCGAGTAGCTCATCCAACTCGGGGATAATTTCACCCTTTTTCTTAGCTGCACCGATCTGCGGAATGTACTCCGTGTGAATCTCGGAACGAGTCGAAGGCCGTTTCCCAAGGAAATTAGTCAACCAGTCGATAGCACTACGCTCGTCGGAGACAAATAACTCGGCTTGTTTAACCTGTGGAATCCGAGCTCGCGCCATCTCGTACTCAACGAGCTGCTCCGGAAGAAACACCATTCCGCCGACTTCACGGAACCTCGTAGGCAGCTCTGCCAAGAACTCAGGGGTCGAAATTGGCACCAAAGCGCCGTGACGGATAAACCAAGATGCCATGCGGTCATATATCCGCCGAGGATCGCGTTCGACGATATTCAGTAGCTCCGGCGTATCACCCTTGGTCACTTTTGTAATTGGCAGCTGTTTCAGGTGGGTCTGAACGAAGTCCCAAGCGGACTCAACCGTCGCACCGTTGCGGTCGAAACGATCCTCCAGACCGCCGTTCGGCTTGTAGGCCGAGATCACCAAGTCCTGTTTCACCGCCGTGGTAGAGGTGACTTGGCGATAGCTGCCCTGCACTTTGTCGAGAGAGGTGACTTCTGCGACCACAAACCCAGCTTGCTGCAACGCGACTTGAATCGCGTTCCATACCGCCGCTTTGCTGTTGGAGAACACCACGGTCATCCAGCGACCCGGCTTGAGCACACGGTAGTACTCAGAAAAACATCTCTGCATCAGATGCTGATAGTCAGGCAACGCCTTTTTCTTAAAGCGATCGATGATTGCTTCGGGATTCGCATCAGTTGTTACACGATGCCAAGACTCAACCATAAAGTTCAGGTCAGCATAGTAGATATTTTCACCAAACGGTGGATCAGTAAAAACATAGTCAATTGAATTTGATTGCATAGCTATAGTGGCTGCAGTGCCGGTTGTTATAGCCGCTGTATTAGCATTTCTATTAAACTCCGAGAAGGCTTTTGCAAGGCGCTTATGCTTGCCCTCATTAACATACCAAGGTGAACACTCAGTATGCAAAGAAGCGACATAATACACTCCCTTCATAAACCTGCCAACTTGACTCGCATTTCCATCAGCACGCCCAAACTGGATTGGCTCATACTTATTCATAACGGACATTGACCATATAGATTGCTCTATCCAAAAGAGCATCATTCCCTTCAAGCGGACATCCGTTACCTCTTGGGCGTGCGCCCACATCACTCCAAGCGAAAGCAATGCTCTTCTCAAGAAAAAATGATGGATATATGTAATTCCTGAATAGTCCATCCGCGCACGCTCGTGAGTCATATGCATGGTGGGTATTTTGACTACTGGAAGTGACTCAGGAAGAGGCATCGCCTCAATTTTAGCCAGAACAGACAGATCATTTTCATCGGGAACTTTTGAATATCTTACACCTGCCACTATATAGCTAATTAAGCTAGGGAGACGCTTAGGTGTTTGAATAGCGCCCCCTGTAAGCTCATCATTTTTAGAGAGAAAAAGCCGCTCCATCCGTCTCTTAGAAATTTCAGAACTACAATGAGGACATGAAAACTCATCTTTCACCCGCTTGGTTTCTGCATCAAGCGCTTCAACTAAAAAATTCACTTCACCCGTGCAGTGAGGACATGTGTAAATTTGGCTCCAGACCGTATACTCAATTCGGCCTTTAGTCTTCCCATCTGAGTGCAAAGTCTCGTACATCCAACCAAATTTTTGCTCAAACTCCTCGAGTAGCTTTTTACCTGCCATGGCAAAAGCTTCTACATCGAACGGCAGGTTGTAGTTGGCAGCCATGAAGGTGGCAGCCGGTGACAGGTCGTTGAGAATGACTCGACGTGCCCCCCACTTAGGCGCAGCCTTACCCTCCTTCTTCCACCCCGATTCCAGTTCATGCCGGTAAGTCGCAGGGGCAGAGCCGCACCATTGCGCGGCAACACCTGTCATGCCAGACCCACCAAAGCCGTCAAGCACAATGTCGCCCGGCTCGGTGTAGTGCAGGATGGATGGCACGATTGCCAGATGAGGTACTTTGGTGTGGTACGAGTGCGCCCTATAGAGCGGATCAGTCTTACCTACCGACACATCAATGGCCAGCGGTTCGCGCGAGTACTTCTCACTCGGGTCATACGGCTTACCATAACAACGCATAAAATCGTCCAACCATGGGTTGGGGCAAGCGGTGTAATATGGCGGGTCGGACATCGCCAGGATGGCTTCATCCGTGCCAACTGGAAACCCTTCAATTTTGCGAAATACAGGATCTTTCAGCTTCTCAGCCAAAAGATTGAGATAATGTTCGCGACGCTTCTGCTCACTCGCAAATGTTTGGCCGAGGCATTCCACTGGACCACTAAAACCAATATCTTGATCGTGCAATAAGTCGTTCATAATCATCCAAATTATTTTTCAGAAGCGAGGCACTGCTGCAATCTAGGGTATGCATAACGAGCTGTCGGATCACCTAATTCAGCAATTCGCGCATCAACAAAATTTTTGCCAATACCCCTTAGTATCCGGGAGCAGATGAAAAGTACTATCAAATACAGTCTCCAATACAGCAGGGGGCCCTGCAGCCCAATAGATCTGCTCATTGCCATCTGCTGCCTCAAGTAACAAGCGAACATCGTCAGCAGTAAAATGACAAGATTTTAGGCCGATCAAGGTATTTCGCACGAATGTAAATTCCTATATCTGAAGCATTACCAGGAAATGAAGGACTCATCAGGTCAGCATCAAACCGTGCAATAGCGCTTTATCCTTGCAGCGGCGCATGAACCAGCAATTATTGGAGCGTATGCACGATGTGTGAGCGCACTGATTCAGGCGATGGCTGGTAAAGCTCATCTTCTACGACAAAAGCTGGGTGAGCACAAAGGTTCCGATCGTATTTCAAACGATCTAGCGCCATGAACTCATGAGGAGCAAGAATCTGAAGCTGCTCGTTCGCAGTGTTCAGAAGATCGCTTTCAATTCTCTGCATCTTGCCGATGTCACTGTTTACGATTGCAGAATCCAAATCCTGAACGAATGCGATCGGTGCCGCTTCCCCTTGCGACGCCAGCTCCCTAGCCTTCGCAACGATGCCAGAAGCCAAAGCGATCCAGGTTGACATGATTGCAGAGCGCAGCGCACCGCCTCGGTATGCGGCAATTGCCTCCGAGATCAAACGCTTCGACTCTTGATCGCGGATATTCAGGCACAGAGTGTCAACATCTGTGAGACTAGAATTATTCACCGGCACATCCTCATTCGACCACAAACCGCAGCTTGCTGGCATCTTTGCCCTTACAACGCTCGCTGAGCAGAACCTCAAAGCGTTTACGCAGATCATCTGGAGTCGCAGGCGAACCTCCACTGAGCAGGGCTTGCTTGATATCAGTACCGCTGACTGTGATTTTCTCCAGCCCTGACAGGGCTTCTTGCACCGCGCTGACAAAGGCCAGAGTGATTGGGTCTGACAGCGTGCGACTGACGACGAAGCTCTCAATCAATTCGCGGGCGCTGGCCTTGAGCAGTTCCAGGTTGGCCTGAATGGTCGGGTCCTCGAGGTTGTCCAGCAGCGTCTGTTGCCAGTTGGCCAGCAACTGATCCAGCTCATCATCCAGCTGAGCGAGCGCACTGGCCGCCACCCCCAATTGCAGTTGCTCATTAGCCGGCTTGAAGCTGCAATGTGGGCAGCAAGGGCTGGCGTTGAGCTCCAATTCAGTGAGCTGGTGGCAGCTCTTTAGGCTGTCGAGACGTTGATCAAAAGCACTTAGCTGGCTGGTGGGCATCAGCGAGATGCCGGCCAGTGTGCGCAGGTTCGCAAGTCGCGGATCCTTGCGCAGTGCCGCCTTGGTTTTGTCTTCCACCACGCCAAGGCGCGCTTTACTGTGCAGGCCGATGTATGCGTTGAGGTAGTCCTTTTTCAGGGTACTGAGTGCCTGGCGGTATTCACTGGCATGCTGCGCCGTCCGATTCTGGCTGAGCTTGCCCAGAATAGATGTTCGAGCAGCCTGCGCTTGTTTAACCCAGGCATGTTCACTCGGCAGCACCATTTCTGCCTGAGACAGATACGCAGCGATAGCCCCCAGCCCACTGACCAAATCGAGCAGACGCTCGACAGATTCCAGCACCAGCAGATTCTGTTGCTGGACGTTGATGTCGTCGGAGCTGATGCGCAGGTTCTTCAGCTTGCCTACCGTATTGAACGGTGAAATCCCTTCAATAAAGCCCTTCAGGGACTCCAGACGTGCGCGCCAGTCCGCTGCTTCAGCACTAGTAAGCAGCGACTGCCCCCAAAAGCTGAGGCGATTTTGCATATCGGTAGTGGCCGAAAGCAGACGATTCACCAACTCGGTTACCTTAGTTTGCAACTGATTGACCGGTTCCTCAGAGCCTTGCACGGCCATCTGCGCCAGGCCGGGAGTCAGGCCAAGCAACTGAAACAGGCTGCGTAGCACCGCGACATTGATTTCCTTGGGTGCTTCCAGATGCTTGAAGTTCTTGAGCTCGTCCTGTGAGCGCTCGGCCAACAAGTTGAGTTTGCTAGAGTCGATCTTGTCGCCGGTAATAGCCAGAATAATGTCGCCGGAATACACCAACCCGGCCAACACGATCACAAGCAGCTCGGGCTCGAGACGGAATCGGATCGGATGGAAGTATTCAACCTCGCCGCCGCCCACCAGCAATTCGCTACGGTTGAGTACTTGGCCGTGCCCCTTGTCCTTGAGGCGCTTGAGCAATTCAAGGGCATAGCGCGAACTGCCCGCCTCAATACGGTCGCCATCGAGCATTTCCAGGGCATCGAGCATGGCATTGGCATCCTTGCTACGCGCACCACCGGCCAGCGCCTTGAGTGCACTACCGACCATTTGCTTGAGGTTGGCCTTAGTTACCAGCACTGGAAAGGTTGGGTATTCCGGCGCTGTCTCAGCGAATTGCTGACTCATTGCCAATCCTGAGACCACGTTGACCACATCGCGGAAGTTGATACGCTCGTCACTGCCCAAGCGCGCCCTGTCGCGCAGAGAAATGCCTTTGACCCAGTCCTGCAAGGTCGCCTTCTTACCCTGGTAGGTAATCTCGTAGGCGCTCATCTGCTTCTCTTGCAGCCATTTGCTCATGGCTTTGAGGAAGTCTTGCGCGCGCCCCTGGTAAATGCCTTTGGCAGCTCCACTGGTTGAGTTGGCTAGCTCCAAAGCAGCAGCATAAAAAGCAAGGTGTTTGCGGATCTCGTCATCCAGTCCCTTAAGGCGGAAGAACACTTCATCAGCCTTGCTCTCATCACGGAAGCGCGGCGGCTCGAACGGCTGGACGAAATAGATGTAGAAGTCACGCTCAGGTTGGGCCGTTGGGCGATCGTTAGGGGCACCGAAGAATAGATAACCATCACGCTCGGCACGACGCTCTTGCCACTCGATCTGGTATTGCCAGATCTGATGCCCGGTCACATAGCAGTTGTCATCTGCCTGCTCCATCAGCTGCTTGATGGCACCGAAGTATGCGCGATCCAGACTGTCATCGGACAGTACGTCGGCGCGCTTCTCAATCTGCGCGTCGTAGTCAATGTCTTTTTTCAGGTCAAGGTAGTACTGCTCAGTGTCCGCGGCCTTGGAAATAAATTGACCGTTCACGGTTTTTAGGATTTCACGCAAGGCGGTTACCACAAAACTGAGCAGATCCTCAGCCGGCTCGGGCATGTCTTCCAAGCCTGGCTGGTAAAGGCACAGAGAGTCGCGCAGCTCTTGGGCCCGAGGGCCAACCGGTACATAGATGTCACCGCCAGTAGTCAGACGATGCACCGACAGGGCATGAATGATACGCAACGCCATGGCCTTGTAGGTCGGACGGGTGAAGCCTTGTTGGATACGGGATTCCAGAACATCAGAGACATTGATCACCGGCCCGACACTCGGGTCGGCCTTGAACACCGAGTTGGATTTTACGGTTTGCCAAAAAGAATCGTAGGCAACCAAGCCGGGCCGATCTTTGGGCACCACATCATTGAGGATGGCTTGAATCTGGTCGCGCAGGGTTACCAGGGCGCCACGTTTCTCGGTGAATACCAGCTGTTCGAAAGTTTTCAGGTAGTCCGGGTGTACCGGGAACAGACGCACGTACTCGTCCATACGTTCGTTCATCGAGCTGTAGAACTTGGCAAAGGGGGTCAGATATGCGCGAATCTTTTCCTGCTGATCGACGGACTTCTTCAACAGCCGCTCGGCGACTACAAAGCTGACATCCTGGCGCGCCAATTGTACCTGGGTGAAGCGATCTTTTACGCGACGCAGACTGTCGGCAACGTGCTGGAAGCGGTTGCTGTCAAAAATCGCTTCCTGCACACCAGCAACGAAACGAAAGCGCAGGTGTTTGCTGACCTCGCCGATTTCACGCAGGAAGGACAGATCCAGAACCAGATCATGGTCCTTGCGCGAACGCAGGTAGTCGAGGAACTCGTCGACTACCAGCAGCACGCCCTTGCCCGGATGGGTCTCATCAAAGGCTGCCATCATTTCTTCGAAAGATGCCTTGTTGTTGACCACCTGATCGGCCGGCGGGAAGGCGTAACTCACATCATGCTTGGCGAGGAAACGCTCCAGCTCATAGGTAATGATGTCGCGCAGGGACATCTGACTGGAGACCTCGATCCGGTGCACTTTGAACTTGCCGGCGATCGCAGCAGCAGCCTCAGCGACCTTGGGGTGGCGAATCTTCGAGGCGTAATCGGCGTTTTCCGCCACCAATGAAATCACCGACATCAAGTGAGACTTACCAGTACCGTAGTTGCCCACCACTAGCAAGCCCTTGTGGTCGACCGACTCATCGAACGACAACTGGGGAATCATCAGCGACGCAATGCGCTCAGCCATGTCATCCGAGATGACGTAAGTGGAAACCAGTTTCTGCGCCTCATCAGGACGGTTGGCGTCCAGCAGCTGGATAACTGACTCAATTGGCTCAAACTGAATGAGATCGCCATACTTCATAGCTGTCGACATGCGTTCCTCGCGTTTTTCCTAGGCATCAATCTGAAGGTGAACCAGGCCGATCGCGGCATAGTCCTGATATTCGGGGTGGCCCATATGAGCGTAGGTCAGGCGGCCATCATGCAACGCGCCGGACCAGGCGGCTACTACGGGACGGGATTGGGCCTGTCGCTTGAGCAGATCAAGAGGGTCAAGCCGTAGGTGGCGATCAAATAGCAGCTCAATATTATCGAGTAGGAGCACACTGTTGCGACTGTGCTCATCGGCCATTTCGCGCAGCAGGTGGGTAGCTTCGAGTGATCGCGCCTTACCGGGCACGGTAGCTAAACGCGTTCCGAGAGCGGAGCCGACATTTAATAGCATGACGTCGCTATTCGACCCGCCGAGCCTTTTAGCCAGACCGAGTAATGCCGCAGTCTTTCCGCTGCCAGGAGGGCCAATCAACAAAATCAGCTGATTGTGCAGAGCCGGTACGTCTGCGAGCAGTTTTTCGAGTTCTTCAACTACTTCCATTCGCCAGGATCCTTCACGGCCGATTTCCAGCGGGATAATAGTTAGTGTGAGCAAGCCAATCTCAATTGGCAACCAATTGGCAACCAAATTAGAAAAATCACAGACATGAAAAAGCCCGGTCGTTTCCGAACCGAGCCAAGTCATTGAAAAATATGGTCGGGACGGAGTGATTCGAACACTCGACCCCTAGCACCCCATGCTAGTGCGCTACCGGACTGCGCTACGCCCCGACTAGGCGTTGATTCTGTCCCTCATCTCGAGGAACGCTCAAGAATATATCGCAAGCTTTTGAAAACTGGAAGTATTTAATAGCAGGAATTTATTTCTTGAGCACCACCAGAACATCTTCGAGCTCGGCGATCATCTGGCGGATCATTTGCTTGTATTGGGTGGTGTCGTCTTTGGCCTCATCACCGGACAAACGCAGGCGCGCGCCGCCGATGGTGAACCCCTGGTCGTAAAGAAGCGCGCGGATCTGCCGGATCATCAGCACGTCCTGGCGTTGATAATACCGGCGGTTTCCGCGGCGTTTGACAGGGTTGAGTTGAGGAAACTCCTGCTCCCAGTAGCGCAGCACGTGTGGTTTGACCGCACACAGCTCGCTGACTTCACCAATGGTGAAGTAGCGTTTGCCCGGGATGACGGGGAGCTCGTCGTTATGACTTGGTTCCAGCATAAGCCTCAACTCGGGCCTTCAACTTCTGCCCTGGACGAAAGGTGACCACACGGCGAGCCGTGATCGGGATTTCTTCCCCCGTTTTCGGATTGCGGCCAGGCCGCTGGCGTTTGTCCCGAAGGTCGAAATTGCCGAAACCGGACAATTTGACTTGTTCGTTGTCTTCGAGCGCGTGCCTGATTTCTTCAAAAAACAGTTCGACCAATTCCTTGGCCTCCCGTTTGTTCAGGCCCAGCTCTTCATACAGACGTTCCGCCATTTCAGCTTTCGTCAGAGCCCCCATACGTCACTTCCTTAACGTGGCGTTCAACCTTT
Organism: Pseudomonas sp. GM55; assembly: GCF_000282395.1. NCBI lineage: Bacteria > Pseudomonadati > Pseudomonadota > Gammaproteobacteria > Pseudomonadales > Pseudomonadaceae > Pseudomonas > Pseudomonas sp. GM55. Next base: position 86,186 of record NZ_AKJJ01000028.1, read on the forward strand.
GTTCGAGCGAGGTGAGGATGTTTTGCGTTGCGGTATTCACCTCATCGTCATTAAGAGTGCGCGATGGATGCTGCCAGGTCAAGCCGACTGCGAGGCTTTTTCTATCAGGATCAATGCCTTTACCCTGATACACGTCAAATAGCCTGAGGTCTGTCAGCCATTCGCCTGCATTTTCACGGATTACATCCAGTACAGCCGTGGCTGCGACGTCTTTGTGTGCAATCAGTGCAAGGTCACGACGCACTTCAGGAAAGCGCGATAACTCGTGGAATTCAGGCATTTTGCCCAGCGCCACTTCCGCCAGAACCAACTCGAAGACGAAGACCGGACGGTCGAGACCGAGGTTTTTCGACAATTCAGGATGGATGGCGCCAATGAAGCCGACCAGACGACCTTCACGCTCGATGCGCGCGGTTTGACCCGGGTGCAACGCCGGGTGCTTGCCCGGTACGAAAGTGAAGGAATCCAGCGCACCGGCAAAACCCAGAACCGCTTCGACATCGGCCTTGACGTCGAAGAAGTCGACGGTATCGCGACCTTGCGCCCAGCCTTCCGGCAGACGGCTACCGCAAACAACACCCGCCAACATCGGCTCTTGCTTCAAACCTTCGAGCTGGCCAACGAAACGCAGGCCGCTTTCGAACAGGCGCACGCGATCCTGCTGACGGTTCAGGTTGTGCTGAAGCGCCTTGACCAGACCTGGCCACAAGGACGAGCGCATGGCAGCCATGTCATTGGAGATCGGGTTCGCCAGCAACAACGGCTCCACACCCGGATTAAACAGTTCGAACTGTTTCGGATCGATGAAGCTGTAGGTAATTGCTTCCTGATAACCACGGGCGACCAGCAGGCGGCGCAGTTCAGGCAGATCGCTACGCGCCTCTGCTTTGGCTTGCGGCGCCAGGCGCGCTTGCGGATAACGAACCGGCAAACGGTTGTAGCCGTACAGGCGTGCCAGCTCTTCGATCAGGTCGACTTCCAGGCTGATATCGAAGCGATGGCTCGGTACGTCTACACGCCACTGCCCCGCCCCGTCGGCGGTAATGGTCAGGCCCAAAGCGCTGAGCAGACGCTCGACTTCGGCCGAATCCATTTCCATGCCCAGCATCTGGGTGATGCGTTGGGCGCGCAGGGTGATCGGCGCGATCGATGGCAAGTGTTGTTCGCTGACGGTTTCGACGATCGGGCCCGCTTCGCCACCGGTGATTTCCAGCAGCAGGCCGGTGGCGCGCTCCATGGCTTCACGGGCCAGCTTCCAGTCCACGCCACGCTCGTAGCGATGCGACGCATCGGTGTGCAGGCCGTAGGAACGAGCCTTGCCTGCTACGGCGATCTGGTCGAAGAAGGCGCTTTCAAGGAATACATCACGCGTGGTCGCGGACACACCGCTGTGCTCGCCACCCATGACACCGGCAATGGCCAGCGCTCGGGAATGGTCAGCAATCACCAGCGTATCGCTACGCAGGCTGACTTCCTGACCGTCGAGCAACACCAGTTTCTCGCCTTCTTCGGCCATGCGCACACGGATGCCACCGTTGATTTCGGCGAGATCGAAAGCGTGCAGCGGCTGACCCAGTTCCAGCATCACGTAGTTGGTGATATCGACGGCAGCATCGATGCTGCGCACCTCTGCACGACGCAGACGCTCAACCATCCACAGCGGCGTAGGCCGGGACAGGTCGACGTTACGAATCACACGGCCCAGGTAGCGCGGGCACGCGGCGGGCGCCAGCACGTCTACCGAGCGCACTTCGTCGTGCGCGGCAGGAACCGCAGCTACGACTGGACGCACCACCGGAGCGGCGTACAGTGCACCGACTTCACGCGCCAGACCGGCCAGGGACAGGCAGTCGCCACGGTTCGGGGTCAGATCGACCTCGATGCTGGCGTCTTCCAGATCCAGGTAAACACGGAAATCCTCACCCACCGGCGCATCGGCCGGCAGTTCCATCAGACCGTCATTACCTTCACCCACCTGCAGCTCGGTTTGCGAGCACAGCATGCCGTTGGATTCAACGCCACGCAGCTTGGCCTTCTTGATCTTGAAGTCACCTGGCAGCTCGGCGCCGATCATGGCGAAAGGAATCTTCAGGCCCGGGCGCACGTTTGGCGCACCGCAAACAACCTGGAAGGTTTCCGAACCGTTGCTGACCTGACACACGCGCAGCTTGTCGGCGTCCGGGTGCTGCTCGGTGCTCAGCACCTCGCCAACCACCACGCCACTGAAAACACCGGCGGCCGGCGTAACGCTATCGACCTCAAGACCGGCCATCGACAGACGAGCAACCAGCTCGTCGCGACTTACCTGCGGGCTAACCCAGCCACGCAGCCATTGTTCACTGAATTTCATCCTGCTCTCCTAAGAATTCGTTACGACTAGCGAAATTGCGCGAGGAACCGCAAGTCGTTGTCGAAGAACAGACGCAAGTCGTTCACGCCGTAACGCAGCATGGCCAGACGCTCTACGCCCATGCCGAAGGCAAAGCCCGAGAACTCTTCCGGGTCGATACCGGACATGCGCAGCACGTTCGGGTGAACCATGCCGCAGCCCATCACTTCCAGCCAGCCGGTCTGCTTGCAGACGCGGCAGCCTTTACCGCTGCACATCACGCATTCCATGTCGACTTCAGCGGATGGCTCGGTGAACGGGAAGTAGGAAGGACGGAAACGCACCGCCAATTCCTTTTCGAAGAACACCCGCAGGAACTCTTCGATGGTGCCTTTGAGGTCGGCGAAATTGATGTCGCGATCGATCAGCAGGCCTTCGACCTGGTGGAACATCGGCGAGTGGGTGATATCGGAGTCGCTGCGGTATACACGGCCTGGGCAGACGATGCGGATCGGCGGCTGTTTCGACTCCATGGTGCGGACCTGTACCGGCGAGGTATGGGTGCGCAACAGCATGTTCGCATTGAAATAGAAGGTGTCATGCATCGACCGGGCCGGGTGATGGCCTGGGATGTTGAGCGCTTCGAAGTTGTGATAATCGTCTTCGACCTCAGGGCCTTCGGCGATGCCGTAGCCAATACGGGTGAAGAACTGTTCGACGCGTTCCAGAGTGCGGGTGACCGGATGCAGACCTCCGGAGGTCTGACCACGGCCAGGCAGGGTCACGTCAATGGACTCGGCAGAGAGTTTGGCAGCCAGGTCGGCTTCTTCAAACAATGCCTTGCGCGCATTAAGGACCTCTGTGACACGCTCCTTGGCAACGTTGATCAGCGCACCGACCTGCGGACGCTCCTCTGCCGGCAAATTCCCCAGGGTCTTCATCACCTGAGTCAATTCACCCTTCTTGCCAAGGTAGTGAACCCGGATTTGCTCCAGGGCATTGATATCTTCAGCGCTTTGCACAGCCTCTAGAGCTTGAGAGACGAGCGCATCCAGGTTTTCCATGTACAGACTCCAGATACAAAATAGGGGAAGAGCTTGAAGGCTCTTCCCCTATTTATGACGTTTAACACCTGACCCCACAGATGCGAGGCCGGGTGACTGTCGGGGGTACTTAAGCCAAGGTGGCTTTAGCTTTCTCGACAATCGCAGCAAACGCCGCTTTTTCGTTCACTGCCAGATCAGCCAGAACCTTACGGTCGATCTCGATGGACGCTTTTTTCAGGCCGGCGATGAAACGGCTGTAGGACAGACCGTTGATACGAGCACCAGCGTTGATACGAGCGATCCACAGAGCGCGGAACTGACGTTTTTTCTGACGACGGTCACGGTAGGCGTATTGGCCTGCCTTGATTACCGCTTGCTTGGCAACACGGAATACGCGGGAGCGTGCGCCGTAGTAGCCTTTAGCAAGTTTCAGAATTTTTTTGTGACGCTTACGGGCAATGACGCCACGCTTTACACGAGCCATGAGTTACTTCCTCTATTCTTGACTAAAATTAACGAAGGCGCAGCATGCGCTCGACTTTTGCCACGTCAGACGGATGCAGCAAGCTGCTACCGCGCAGTTGACGCTTACGCTTGGTCGACATTTTGGTCAGGATGTGGCTCTTGAAAGCGTGCTTGTGCTTGATACCGTTAGCAGTTTTCAGAAACCGCTTAGCAGCACCACTTTTGGTCTTCATTTTTGGCATGTTCGGATACTCCGCATTCAGTTGATAAACATAATCAGAAGGCCTGCCGTGCCCTGTTGATTACTTCTTCTTTTTCGGGGCGATGACCATGATCAGCTGGCGTCCTTCCATCTTAGGATGCTGTTCGACCGAACCGTACTCGAGCAAGTCACCTTCAACTCGCTTGAGGAGTTCCATCCCCAGCTCCTGGTGGGCCATCTCACGGCCGCGGAATCGCAAGGATACCTTGGCCCTGTCCCCGTCACTCAGGAAACGTACCAGGTTGCGCAGTTTTACCTGGTAATCCCCTTCCTCCGTCCCTGGACGAAACTTGATTTCTTTAACCTGAATCTGCTTCTGGTTTTTCTTGGCCGCAGCAATCTGCTTCTTCTTTTCGAAGATCGATTTGCCGTAGTCCATCAGTTTGCAAACAGGTGGTACTGCATCGGCGGAAATCTCCACCAGATCCAGCTTGGCCTCTTCAGCCTTAAGAAGCGCGTCTTCGATTGACACAATCCCGAGCTGTTCACCTTCAGCCCCAATTAACCGAACCTCGCGTGCCGAGATATTCTCGTTGATCGGGGCTTTCGGTGCAGTTCGTTTATCTTGTCTCATTTCACGCTTAATAATAATTACTCCGAATCTTGGCGACCACGCCGGGAAACCGCTTGGGCGAGGAACTCAGCGAACTGGGCGACGGGCATCGAGCCCAGGTCAGCACCTTCACGAGTACGCACAGCGACAGTCTGCATCTCGACTTCCCGATCTCCGATAACCAAGAGATAAGGAACCTTGAGCAAAGTATGCTCGCGGATTTTAAAGCCGATCTTTTCATTTCTCAAGTCGGACTTGGCACGAAACCCGCTTTCGTTGAGAGTTTTTTCGACTTCGGCGGCAAAATCTGCCTGTTTATCAGTGATATTCATCACCACTGCCTGAGTCGGAGCCAACCACGCCGGGAATGCGCCCTCGTAGTGCTCGATCAGAATTCCGACGAAGCGCTCGAAAGATCCCAGGATCGCCCGGTGCAACATGACCGGGTGCTTGCGACTGTTATCTTCGGAGACGTATTCGGCCCCCAGACGGACAGGCAGGTTAAAATCGAGCTGCAGGGTACCACACTGCCAGACACGACCGAGGCAATCTTTCAGCGAGAACTCGATCTTCGGACCGTAGAACGCACCCTCGCCCGGCTGCAGATCGTACGGCAGGCCCGCGCTATCAAGGGCTGCGGCCAATGCCGCTTCGGCGCGATCCCAAAGCTCGTCGGAACCGACGCGTTTTTCCGGACGAGTGGACAGCTTCATCTCGACATCTTTAAAGCCGAAATCGGCGTAGACGTCCATGGTCAGCTTGATAAACGCGGCGGACTCGGCCTGCATCTGCTCTTCGGTGCAGAAGATGTGGGCGTCGTCTTGAGTGAATGCACGCACGCGCATGATGCCGTGCAGGGCACCCGATGGCTCGTTACGGTGGCATGCACCGAACTCGGCCAGGCGCATCGGCAACTCGCGGTAGCTTTTCAGGCCCTGGTTGAACACCTGCACGTGGCAAGGGCAGTTCATTGGCTTGATCGCGTAGTCGCGGTTTTCCGACTGGGTGGTGAACATGTTGTCGGCGTAGTTGGCCCAGTGCCCGGATTTCTCCCACAGGCTGCGGTCAACGACTTGCGGCGTCTTGATTTCGAGATAGCCGTTGTCGCGCTGAACCTTGCGCATGTACTGCTCGAGCACCTGGTACAAAGTCCAGCCATTCGGGTGCCAGAACACCATGCCCGGCGACTCTTCCTGGGTGTGGAACAGGCCCAGGCGCTTGCCGATCTTGCGGTGATCGCGCTTTTCGGCTTCTTCAATGCGCTGGATGTAAGCCGCCAGTTGCTTCTTGTCCGCCCAAGCGGTGCCGTAAACGCGTTGCAACTGCTCGTTCTTGGCATCACCGCGCCAGTAGGCGCCGGACAGCTTGGTCAGCTTGAAGGATTTCAGGAAGCGGGTGTTCGGCACGTGCGGACCGCGGCACATGTCGACGTATTCTTCGTGATAGTACAGGCCCATGGCCTGTTCGTTCGGCATGTCTTCGACCAGGCGCAACTTGTAGTCTTCGCCACGGGCCTTGAACACTTCGATCACTTCGGCGCGCGGAGTGACTTTCTTGATCACGTCGTAATCTTTCTCGATCAGCTGCTGCATGCGCTGTTCGATGGCCGCCAGGTCGTCCGGAGTGAAAGGACGCTCGAAGGCGATGTCGTAATAGAAACCTTCGTCGATGACCGGACCGATGACCATTTTGGCGGTCGGGTACAACTGCTTGACCGCGTGGCCAACCAGGTGGGCGCAAGAGTGGCGAATGATCTCCAGCCCCTCTTCATCCTTTGGCGTGATGATTTGCAGCGACGCGTCGCTGTCGATGATGTCGCTGGCGTCGACCAGCTTGCCATCGACCTTGCCGGCAACGGTGGCCTTGGCCAGGCCTGCACCGATGGATGCGGCGACCTCGGCTACGGAAACCGGGTGATCGAATGAACGTTGACTGCCGTCGGGAAGAGTAATAGTTGGCATGGCGCCTCCTCTCCTAGTGGTGACCCCTACCAAAGGTCACGTGGGTTGGGATGAGCCAGTACAAGATCCGGTCCAGGCCATTCAATGACGAACGCCTGCCTTACAGCGGCAGGAGCCTTGCGGCCAACCGGAAAACCGAACCAGAGTGACTGGGATTCAAATCAGGGTTAATCGCGCATCTGCCGCTACCGGGACTGAAGGTCCGTCGGAGCCTGCAAACGCCCGAGCGGGGCATGCTAGCACAGATGAACGGTTGTCGACTTGCACGCATTCAGACCGCGAAGATTTCCTTACTCTTTTGGCGCAGAGTGAACTTGAGATGTACGAGTCGCCTCAAATTGACTGAGAATCGCCACAGATACCGACCCCAAGGAGTTCATGTCATGCGCCTTATCCGTCTTTTTGCCGTTGCCGCCCCACTCGCCCTGCTGCTGCCGCTGAGCGCCCACGCGGCCTGGCCTGCGGGCGTGAAAGCGCAATACATGGGCGATTGCACAAAAGCCGCAAGCCAAAGTATTAATCCGGCCGAAGCAAAGAAACACTGCGCATGCGGCGCCGATGTGCTGGAAAAGAAATTCACCACACAAGAGATCGCGCAACTGATGGACAAAAACAACCCGCCCAGCGCTGAACTGGGCCAGCGCGCCCTGAAAGAAATCTCGGTGTGCAGAGTCCAGAAATAGAGCTTCGCAGGACGTTTTTTGAGGAATCCGGGGGCCTAAAACAGCCAAATATCGGCTGATTCACATAATTTACGCAGCTTTTATGGGTTTTTTTAATCCCCTATTTTGCAGCGCAAACCCCCTGAAACCGGGGCTCACAGCCATTCATGACGGTGAAAGACGTGCAATATGAAAGCAAACAACGCGTCTGGGGGGCTCCCAAAGCGAACATTTCGACTATGATACCCGGGTGTGCCCAGTTGGCCTGAGCAGCACAGTACTACTGAAAATATATGTTTCTTGGAGATACACCATGTCTAATCGCCAAACCGGCACCGTTAAATGGTTCAACGATGAAAAAGGCTTCGGCTTCATCACTCCTCAAGGTGGCGGTGACGACCTGTTCGTACACTTCAAAGCTATCGAAAGCGACGGTTTCAAAAGCCTGAAAGAAGGCCAGACTGTTTCCTTCGTGGCTGAGAAAGGCCAAAAGGGTATGCAAGCTGCTCAAGTTCGCCCAGAGTAATTTCCAGGCGCACTAAAAAAACCCCGTCCATGTGACGGGGTTTTTTATGGGTGAAACAAAAGCCGAAGGATCAGCCGCAGTTGACGCGGGTGACCACCCTATTGGCATCGGTGTTCAGGTTCAGGCGATCGGAACGGTACTCCAGCGTCACCATATCGGTTGGCAGCAGGAACCGTGCGTGTTGCGCCCCTGCGCGAGTACGCGCCTGCTCAAGCAGCTGCGGCGATGCCTGTTTGCCGATGGTGAACTCGGCAGCCTTTGCCTCACAGCGACTGTGTCCCGTGTCAGTCGTCGCAACATCAGCGGTTGCCGACTCCGTAGAGGCAGTGCTGCAACCGGCCAGCGTGGCAACGGCCAGCAAAGTACCCAATGACGCGAGCTTCCAAGGCATGAAGCCTCCTTATTCAATGATTAAGCTGAGATCGTGCGACAACCAGACTGGCGTTTGGTTTCACAGGGAGCACCGGCACCCTGCCCATGATCCGGACGAGCCGCGATTCTGCCTGAGCGTCGCCCTGCCCTTGATCACTGAATCGTGACTGAATATGAACGAAGCTCAATAGACGTCGATATAGTCGTAAGGCGGATTGGGCCAGTTCTCTTTCAAGGCATTGAATATCTGCATGACCCAGACCTCATCGCTGGCCGCGACCCGCCCGACATAACCGGAACCTTTGGCCCAGGTTTCGAGACGAAACAACAACCCGTCGATATCGGTACCGCCCACGACACCCGAGGAGATATAGGCAATGCCTCCTTTGGTGACCCGCAACTGAGTATGCTCATCGTCACTGGCACCGGCCAGCAACTGACGCACGGCCTCAAGGGTCAGGCCATCAGGAGAGTTCAGATCGATCTGCACAGCGCGTTCCTTGAATATTCGTCAGAGACCAAGTGTCGCATAGCCCACCTTTGCTGCCTAAGTCGGCGTGTCAAAAGCCCCGCAAAATGGTTAACTCGGCACTCAGACTTCCCGATTTAACGAGTGCCAATATGACCACCGTAAGCATCGACGCTGACATCAAGGCCAAATGGCAGGACGGCCACAGCTCCTACAGCCCAAGCAGCACGGAAGAGCTTGCCATTATCGGTATCGACCTGCTGGTCAGGGATCTTGGAACCGAAGCCGCCCAATCGTTCATCGAGCAGATTTTCGAGAAACACCTGTCAGACCAGAAGGCCTGAGCTGTCAGCGGGCGGGAGTGAAACCCGCAGGCACGCACCTGCGGGACATGGCGCTTACTTCAGACGAGCCAGACGCTCGGTCAGCAGGTCGAAGAAGCCCTGGGCATCGCCGCTTTCAACCCAGAAGGCATTCCTTGGCGCTTTCAAGCCGTCATACCAGTCAACGATGGTTTGTCCAAAGGTCGGTCCTTCGCGGCTGTCGACAACCACGTTGACCGAACGACCGCTGAACAACTGCGGCTTGAGCAGGTAAGCGACCACCGTGGCGTCATGCACCGGGCCGCCCGGAATGCCGTAGTGCTCCATGTCGCCCTTGATGTATTCATTGAGAATGTCGCCCACCAGCCGGCCGGCATTGTTGTTCAGTGCCGCAATCTGTTTCAGGCGCGCTTCGCTGGTGAGGATCTTGTGGGTCACATCCAGCGGCAGGTAGGTCAACTTCACGCCACTCTTGAGCACCACTTCGGCGGCGTGCGGATCGGCGAACAGGTTGAACTCGGCCACCGGCGTGATGTTGCCGCCATTGAAGTGCGCACCGCCCATGACCACCACTTCCTTGATGCCCTGGACGATACCCGGCTCCTGGATCAGCGCCAGGGCCAGATTGGTCTGCGGGCCAAGCATGGCGATCGTGATGCTGTGGGGCCTGGCCGATTTAAGGGTATCAATCAGATAAGTGATGGCGCTGCCCTGGGCCAGGCCTTGCCTGGGCTCATGCACGGCAATGCCCGACAACCCTTCCTTGCCATGAATGTCCTCGGCGTAGATGGGGGAACGCATCAGGGGCTTCGGCGCCCCCGCATAGACCGGCACCTCTTCACGCCCCGCCCATTCCCGGGCCAATCGCGCATTGCGCGAAGTCTTGTCCAGGCGAACGTTGCCCGCAACGGTGGTCAATGCCCGAACATTCAGCTCGTCAGGCGATGCCAGGGCGAACAACAAGGCAACGATATCGTCAGCCCCCGGATCGGCGTCGATGATCAAATCGATCTTTTGTGCCGCCTGGGCGCTCGTAGCGGTAATCAGGGCCAAAATCAGCAGACTCCGGAGCAGTTGGTGCAGTTTCTGAGCATAGCGATACATGGCGCACTCCTTGTGCATGGAAAATCAAAAAGCAGACAGCCAGTCAAAACGTAACCCCGGCGACCAGCACAATGTTGCAATACGGCTGGCACTCGCCCGTACGAACAATCGCCCTCGCCTGCCGGCTCAGGACCTTGAACTGGTCATGGGTGAGCACCTCACGCCGCCCCAATGCGCCTTCGCCGTTCAGTTCTTCCAGCGCTATCAGGGGCGACGGTTTTTTATCGAAGATTTCCTGCGCCAGTGCGTGGCTTTCGACTTGCATCTCACTGAGCACGACCTTCAAGGTGCTGACAAAATCCGGAATGCCATGGGTCAAGGCCAGGTCGATCAATTCAACGCCCGGAGGAACCGGCAGCCCCGCATCCCCGATAACGACCTTGTCGCCATGCCCCAATGAGGCGATCAGCCGCGACAGTGCAATGTTGAGCAATGGTGTCTTTTTCATGGAGTTTTAAACGCCTTTACATCGCTCAAGGCGGGAATCGAAGGTTGCGCGCCGGCACGGGTGACCGACAGCGCCGCAGCCACCTGCCCGAAGCGAATCGCCTGTGCCTCGTCTTTACCCGCGGCCAGCGCCGCAGCGAAACCGCCCACGAACGTATCGCCCGCCGCCGTGGTATCGACAGCCTTTACGGCGGGTGCGGGGAAATGCTCGAAGCGCTGGCCATCGGTAAACAGCGAGCCTTGCGCACCGAGGGTGATGATCACCTTGCCGGCGCCCAGGGCAATCAGACAGCTTGCTGCGGCTTGCGCGGTCTCCAGGGAGTCCACCGACAGACCGCTCAGGGCCGACGCTTCGCTCTCATTAGGAATCAGGTAATCGATAGACGCGTACCAGTCCGATGGCAGCGGACGGCTGACCGGTGCCGGGTTGAGGATAACCGTCTTGCCCAGCTCGCGGCCACGCTTGAGCGCATGGCCAACAGAAGCATCGGGCACTTCCAGCTGACAGATGAGCACGTCCGCCGCCTGTATCACCGAATCAAAACGGTCAATGGCCTCAGCGGTCAATGCACCGTTGGCACCGGGAACGATCACGATGGCGTTCTGGCTGCTGTCGTCGACCACAATCAACGCCACGCCGCTGGAGCCGTCGACGGTGCTGACCGCCTGACAATCGATCCGCTCGACCAATAGCGCCTCGCGTAGCGCCTCACCATACGCGTCATTGCCCACGCACCCGATCATCGATACCTGGGCCCCCAACCGCGCGGCAGCCACGGCCTGATTGGCGCCCTTGCCGCCGGAGACGGTGGCAAAGGAATCACCAATCAGCGTTTCACCCCCCTTGGGCAAGCGCGGCGCCCGGGTCACCAGGTCCATGTTCAAACTGCCTATTACCACTACTTTTGCTGGCATACATTGCTACTCATCGATTCTGTTTCGGCGGCGCTGTTGGTTTAGCGGCTTTCTATTTTCAACGGCTCTCTGTTTTCAACGGAATTGGGCAAACACACCGGCCAGTGGCGCAGTCGATTCACGTATGACAATACTCGGCGTCACAATCCGCTGATCGGTCATCAGGTCCGGCGTGGCAATTCGCCGTAAAAGCACTTCGGCGGCCATTTCGCCGAGTTGCAGGATCGATTGCCCCACCGTGGTCAACGACGGATAGACATACCGACTCATCTGGATATCGTCGAAGCCGATCACCGACAACTCGCTCGGTACGCGAATATTGCGCTCGGCGGCGGCCCGCAGCACACCGATGCCAATCATGTCGTTGGCCGCAAAAATGGCGCTAGGCGGATTGCTTTCCAGCAAAACCGTGGCAGCACTGTAGCCGCCGGTGCTGGTGAAATCGCTTTCCAGCATGCGCCCGGGAGAGACTTCGACGCCCGCCTCTTTCAAGGCCCGGCAATAACCCGCCAGACGCATCTGCGCCACACTGGTGTTTTCCGGCCCACTGATCGTGGCGATATCCCGGTGCCCCAACTCCAGCAGGTGCCGCGTCGCCAGGTACGCGCCGTATTCATGGTCGATGCGCACCAGGTCCGCATCGACACCGTCCAGTCCGCGGTCGACGAACACCATGGGTGTGCGGACGCCTTTCAGGCCTTGCGCCAGACCACTGTCTCCGCCGGCCGAGGCGACAATCAGGCCGTCGATGCGCTTTTCCAACAGCACACGCAGGTAGCTGCGCTGCTTGTCCGGATTGTCGTCGGAGTTGCACAGGATGACGCAGTAACCATTTCGCTCGCAGTAATCCTCGATGCCCCTGGCCAGTTCGGCGAAATACGGGTTGAGGCTGTTGGGCACCAACAGACCGATGGTCGCTGTGGTTTTGGCCTTGAGTGAACGGGCCACGGCACTGGGAACGTAGTCGAGGGTCTTGATCGCCGCCTCGACCTTGATCCGCACCTCTTCACTGACCGGGCGGGTCTTGTTCACCACATGGGACACCGTGGTGTAGGAAATGCCCGCAAGAGCTGCCACATCTTTGATAGTCGCCATGACTCAGGTCCGCCGGCTTGCGCGTTGACTGCGATAAGTGTCCAGTACAACCGCCACCACAATCACCGCGCCGGTAATGATGCGCTTGGTCGGCTCGGTTGCCCCGATCTGCGCCAGCCCCGCGGCCAGTACGGAAATGATCAGGACGCCAAAAAACGTGCTGATCACCGAGCCGCGCCCGCCCATCAGGCTGGTCCCGCCGATCACCACGGCCGCAATCACTTGCAACTCAAGACCGGAACCGGCGTTCGGGTCCGCGGCTTCCAGGCGAGAAATCTGAAACAACGCGGCAATACCGGCCAGCAACCCCATCAGGCTGAAGACCAGGATCTTGTAAGGCTTCGGATTGATCCCCGCCAGCCGTACGGCCTCTTCGTTGGTGCCGATCCCTATCAGGTAGCGACCGAATACCGTGCGGGTCAACACGGCCTGAGCGATGAAAATGATCAGCAACGCGATGATGAACGACGGCGAAATGCCGAAGGCGATCGGATTGGACAGCCAGGCGAACGCATCGCCGATGTAGGCCGTACGCGAACCGGTCATCTGGTACGCCACCCCGCGAGCCATTTCCAGCACGCCCAGGGACACGATGAATGACGGTATCCGCCATGCCACAGTGATCGAACCGGTGATGGTACCGGCGAGCGCCGCGATGGCCATGCCCAGCAGCGCCGCCGGCAGAACGCCCCAGCCCCAGCCAAGAATCGCCACGCTGACGGTCGAGGCCGCCAGCGCCAGCACCGAGCCTACCGACAGGTCGATGCCACCGATGATCAACACGAAGGTCATGCCGACCGCCAGCACCATCAGGTCTGGAATCTGGTTCGCCAGGGTACTGAAAGTGTCGTACGAGAGGAAATGACTGCTCAGCACCGAGAACAGCACGATCATCGCCAACAAGGCACCCGCCAGGCCCAGATAGGTGCCCAGGCCGTAGAAGCTGGCATTGCGTTTGCCGGCGAAAGAAGCGGTATTCATGGAAGATCCCTAGGCGCGGCTTCAAAGAGCTGCGCATCACGTTTTTGGTAGCCGGCGAAAGCCGCGGCAAGCAACTCATCCTGGGTCCAGCTGTCGCGATCGAATGTATCGATCAGGCGCCCCGCCGAGAGCACACCGATCCGGTCGCAGATCAGCATCAGCTCACGCAAGTCGCTGGAGACCACCACCAGCGCCTTGCCCTGGCGGGTCAACTCACCGAGCAGGTTGTAGATATCGAACTTGGCGCCGACGTCGATGCCCCGGGTCGGCTCGTCGAACAGCAGCACCGAGCAATCACGCTCCAGCCAGCGGCCGATGACGACTTTCTGCTGATTGCCGCCGGACAGCTCGGACACCAACTGTGCCGGACCGGAGCTGCGAATGCGCATGGCGTCAATCTGACGCTGGGCCAGGGCGCTTTCCTTATCGTTGTCGACAAAGCCCGCACCGGAGATGCCGGGCATGTTGCCCAAGGCGATATTGGCGCCGATCGATTGCGTCAACAAAAGGCCTTCGCCCTTGCGATCCTCAGTGATCAACGCGATGCCATGACCAACCGCATCCACCGGCGAGCGAATGCTGACGACTTGCGCCGGCGCGCCCAGGGCGATCGTGCCGCTGTCGGCGATATCGGCACCGAAGATCAGACGCAGCAACTCGGTGCGCCCCGCGCCGATCAAACCGGAAATGCCGAAAATCTCACCGGCCCGGACTTCGAACGACACGTCGCGAACCTTGTCGGCACGGGACAGGCCCTTGACCGTCAACATCGGAGCGCCAATCTTGCGCACGCCCATATCGATGTGTTCGCCGAGCTCGCGCCCGACCATCAAGGTGACCAGTTGCTCGCTGCTGTAGTTGGCCATCGGCGCAACACAGACCAGGTTGCCATCGCGTAGCACGGCAATGCGTTGCGCGACCTGCGCCAACTCTTCGAGGCGATGGGAGATGTAGATGATCGATACGCCGCGAGCCTGCAGGCGGGTGATCTGCTCGAACAGCATTTCAACTTCGCGCGCAGTAAGCATCGCCGTCGGCTCATCGAGAATCAGCACCTGACAATCGCCAATCAGGTTGCGGGCGATCTCGACCATTTGCTGATGGCCGATGCCCAGCTCACCGACCAGGGTGTCCGGGTCAATGGCATCGAGCCCGACCTGAGCCATGGCCTCGATGGCAGCCTTGCGTAACTGCTTGCGACTGATCCAGCCACCGTTGCTGGGCAGATTGTGCAGAAACAGGTTTTCCGCCACCGACAAGGTCGGCAGCAGATTGAGTTCCTGCATGACCATGCGGATACCCAGCTCTTCAGCCTGAGCCCGGCTACCCGGACGATAGTCCTGCCCTTGGAACTGCATCTGACCGGTGGTCGGTGTGACCAGCCCGCCAATAATCTTCGAAAGCGTGCTTTTGCCTGCGCCGTTCTCGCCAGTCAACGCCAGCACTTCACCGCGCATGAGCGTCAGGTCGATGCCGGCCAGAACCGGTTGGGCGTAGGTCTTACCGATACCGCTGACCGAGAGAACAGCGCTCGGAGTGGAAGCTGACATAAAAACTCTCCATGCGCTCGTCCGGCTGGACGAACGCCATTGCGTCGCCAGAAGGCTACTTGGTGACCAGCTCTACCGGCGTTTCGATCACGCCATTGGCGCCGCCGTCGACCTTATCGCCCTTGAGAATTTTCAATGCCGTCTCGATGCCGAACACCGCTTGTCTGGCCGCAAACTGGTCCGCCGTGGCCAGCACACGACCATCCTTGAGCATTGGCTGGATCGCGTTGATGTTGTCGTAGCCGACCACTTGCACCTTGCCGGCCTTGCCAGCGGCGCGCACCGCAGACACCGCACCGACCGCCATGCTGTCGTTGCCGGCCAACAGGGCCTTGGTTTGCGGGTATTCACTGAGAATCGACGCGGCCACCTTGTTACCTTTGTCGATCTCCCAGTCACCGGATTGCAGGGACACGACCTTGATCTGTGCCGCTTCCATCGCATCCTTGAAACCCGCGGTCCGCTGCTGGGCGTTGGTGGTGGTGGACACGCCTTCGATGATGCCGACTTCGTCACCGGCCTTCAGTTGTTTGGCCAGGTAATCGCCCACCAGTCGTGCGCCCTTGCGGTTGTCCGGGCCTACGAACGGAACGTTGATGTTTTTGCTTTTGACGACGCTGGGGTCCAGCTGATTATCGATGTTGATCACGGTGATGCCGGCATCGATGGCTTTCTTGATCACCGGAACCATGGCTTTGGAATCTGCCGGCGCAATGACCAGTGCATTGACCTTGGCCAGGATCATTTGCTCGACGATGCGCGTCTGGCCTGCGGTGTCGGTTTCATCCTTGATGCCGTTGGAGATGAGGTCGAATTCGCCGGAGTGATCCTTCTGGTAGGCCTTGGCGCCGTCCTCCATCGTCAGGAAGAACTCGTTGGCCAGGGATTTCATGACCAGTGCGACTTTCGGTTTTTCAGCGCTTTCAGCAAAAGCCGAAGAGACAGGCAGTGCAGCGGATGCGGCAGCCAGCATAGCGACAGCGAGAAGACGTCCAGCGAATGGCAGCTTCATGGGTTCACTCCGATCTTATGATTATTGTGAGCAACGCTTGCGCTGGCGTGAGCTTCACGACCCACTGCGATGAATAGTCATCATTGGAGCCGCGCAAACGTTTGCGTGAACCGAACTATGCGAACCCTGCCACTATTTGTCAACGACCTGAAAAATGCTTTCAAAGATGTTCTGCGAAAAAAACCGCATTCAGCTCATGCCGTAGTGTTGACCACCGATCCCGTGCCAGAACCCTTGGTCAGCTCTTTGATCAGACTCGCACTCACTTGCAGGATGGCGCCGTTGGTTTCGGCAACCTGCCCCTGAATGGCCGCTACCGCGGTGGTCTTGGCTTGCGGAGTCGGATAGGACGCCGCCTGGGCCTGCGCCAGTTGCTGCTGTTGCTCACGCAATTGCTGCTGCAGCTCCTTCAGACGTTTAAGCAAGACCTTCACCGCAACACTGGTGTTATCGCTGGTTTCCGTTTCGGCCTGTGCGCCGGCACTTTCTCCCAGACCTGGCGGGCCCGTTTTAACCTGGGTGCCGCCTTCCTTTGCACCCAGCGCTTGAGCAGCCACATCCTCTGTCGCATCGCCCAAAGCACGAGTGGTTGTCGCAGACTTTCCCCCGATGGTGATGCCCGCGGCATTTGGGAAACCAATAGATAACGACATGCGAACTCCTGCAAAAAAAGATCCCTTGAAGGAGCATCGACCGACGCACGCATTTCTTTAGTCGTTAACGACGATTCGATGCGTTGGAGTTTTAAACAGGGCTGCCTTCAGTTTCGGAGAGCCGAACGTAAAAGCCAAACATGTTCGGCGATCCGAACATCCAGACTCGAAATCACATCGGACACAAACAGCAATACCATTACAAATCATTAAGTTACGCGTGTTTTTCGATTCAAAGTATTGCTGGTACGGATCCTGCTCTTCCCCTTGCACCCCAGCGTTCAGATTCGCCTGGGGCGTATCTAGATGAACTTGCATCAGCACCGTCTCACAACTAGAAGAGAAAAATAATGACATCTGCACTCAAGACCTTTGTTCCGGGCGCCTTGGCCCTCCTGCTGCTTCTGCCCACTGCCCTTCAGGCCAAAGAAGCCGAAACCCGACAGAAACTGGCCAACGTGGTGATCCTGGCCACCGGCGGCACCATTGCCGGCGCGGGCGCCAGCGCCGCCAACAGCGCGACCTATCAAGCGGCGAAAGTCGGCATTGAACAGTTGATCGCCGGCGTTCCCGAGCTGAGCCAATTGGCTAACGTTCGCGGCGAACAAGTCATGCAAATTGCCTCCGAAAGCATCACCAACGAAAACCTGCTGCAGCTGGGTCGCCGCGTAGCCGAGCTGGCCGACAGCAAAGACGTTGATGGCATCGTGATCACCCACGGCACCGACACCCTGGAAGAAACCGCATACTTCCTGAATCTGGTGGAAAAAACCGAGAAGCCGATCATTGTCGTGGGCTCCATGCGCCCGGGCACCGCGATGTCCGCCGATGGCATGCTGAACCTGTATAACGCTGTGGCCGTGGCCAGCAGCAAAGACGCACGGGGCAAAGGTGTGCTGGTGACCATGAACGACGAAATCCAGTCGGGTCGCGATGTCAGCAAAATGATCAACATCAAGACCGAAGCGTTTAAAAGTGCCTGGGGTCCGCTGGGCATGGTGGTAGAAGGCAAATCCTACTGGTTCCGCCTGCCGGCCAAGCGTCACACCATGGATTCCGAATTCGACATCAAGACCATCAAGAGTCTGCCTGACGTCGAGATCGCCTACTCCTATGGCAACGTCAGCGACACTGCTTACAAGTCCCTGGCTCAGTCCGGCGCCAAAGCCATCATCCACGCCGGCACCGGCAATGGCTCGGTATCGTCGCGAGTGGTCCCTACCCTGCAAGCCCTGCGCAAGGATGGCGTGCAGATCATTCGCTCCTCCCATGTCAACGCCGGCGGTTTTGTATTGCGCAACGCCGAACAGCCTGACGATAAATACGACTGGGTCGTGGCTAACGATCTGAACCCGCAAAAGGCCCGGATCCTGGCGATGGTCGCGCTGACCAAAACCAATGACAGCAAAGAGCTGCAGCGGATGTACTGGGAATACTGATTTGCTCTCGCCCGACCGGACCCGGTCGGGCACCCAGTGCGCCACTCGCCAGCCCTGGCGAGTGGCTGCCACTCGATCTGACAAAAAAACTCCCTTCGCCTTACGCCAAATGCAACAAACCGCTGTCAGAGGATTTTCTTGATTTTTAAGCAGTTGCGAAATGGCCTACAGTTAAATACTGTATGCACGTACAGCTTAATAAGGATAATTCCGTGGACACCACCTCTACCTCTCCTGACACCTATGTACGCATGGGCCTGCGCGTTCAGAAAATCATCAACTCCCCCACTGCACAAAAGGCCAGGGCAGCGCTGATCTTCCGCCTTCCCGATGAGCCGGTGGATGAATGGGAACGCTTGCTGGAGGAAATCGACGAGAACGACAACGTCACCCTCGCCTATCGCGACGATGGCGGCGTGCAGATTTTCTGGGTTGTGCCGAAGGAAGATTGAGTCGATGAGTGTCCGCTGGTTTGCTTTGTTGTTTCTGTTTCTTGCCATGGGCGCGCAAGCCGACGCTCCGCGCACCTTCACCGAAGCGAAAAAGGTGGCATGGAAGCTCTACGCCCCCCAATCCACCGAGTTTTACTGTGGCTGCAAGTACACCGGCAACCGGGTGAACCTGGCCGCCTGCGGTTATGTGCCACGTAAAAATGCCAAACGCGCATCCCGCATCGAGTGGGAGCATATCGTTCCGGCCTGGCAAATCGGTCATCAACGCCAGTGCTGGCAAGAGGGCGGTCGCAAGAACTGCACCCTCTACGACCCGGTTTACCAGAAGGCCGAGGCTGATTTGCACAACCTGGTGCCCAGCATTGGCGAGGTCAATGGCGATCGCAGCAACTTCAGTTACGGCTGGCTGCCCGAGCAGTCGGGGCAATATGGTTCCTGCCTGACCCAGATCGACTTCAAGGCCAGGAAAGTCATGCCCCGCCCTTCGGTTCGCGGCATGATCGCCCGCACCTACTTCTATATGAGCAAGCAGTATGGCTTGCGCCTGTCGAAACAGGATCGGCTACTGTACGAAGCCTGGGACAAAACCTATCCGGTACAGGCCTGGGAGCGCCAACGCAACCAGAGCGTGGCGTGCGTCATGGGGCGCGGCAACGAGTTCGTCGGCCCGGTAGACATGAAGGCCTGCAGCTGAATCCAGACTACATCTGAATCAAAAAAGGCCTCGGAGCTGAACACCCGAGGCCTTTTTTGTTACGTCAACGTCTGCGCTACACAATGTTATTGAGCAGCCGGACGCTCGAGCACCAGCAATTCGATGTTCTGTTTCTTGGAGCGAGTGAGCGCCGCACGGACTTCATCCTGCTTGGCTTCGGCCTCGGCTTTCGAATTGAACGGCCCCATCAGGATTCGCGTACTGCCATTGTCCTTGACCACGCTGGACATGAAACTGTGCTCGATCAGCCAGCCACTCAGATCGCTGACCGCCTGCGGGGTTTCACCTCGCACTTCAAGATCCCATTGCGGGCCGGACACTGGCGCAGGTACGGCAGCCATGGCCGACTTGGGCTTCGGCGCATCTACACGGCTGCCCTCGCCACATCCCGCCAGTGCCAATATCGCGATGACCAGAACCATTTTGCGCACGACGCTTCCCTCCAAATGCATAAAGCGGCGATTTTAACACCCATGAATACTTCAGGAGTGCCGTAAAATGGGCTCAAAACTACGAGAATGATGGTTGCGGCCTCTGTATAGTTACGCCTTGGGAATTAATGTCGCATCTGCGCGTCAGAAAGAGGCACCCAAACCGTGAAACTTCGCACTAATCTATACATACCACCGACCTCTGCACTGTCCGAATCAGGTGCCCCACATAGCAATCAAGGAGAAGACCATGCTGATACTCACCCGCAAAGTCGGTGAAAGCATAAATATAGGTGATGACATTACGATCACCATCCTGGGCGTAAGCGGCCAGCAAGTCAGGATCGGCATCAACGCTCCGAAGGACGTTGCAGTGCATCGTGAAGAAATTTACCAGCGCATTCAGGCCGGCCTGACCGCCCCGGAAAAGCCGCAATCCTGAATTCTGTTGCAGTCAGTAGCCAGCCCGTTCAGTCCGGAATCACGGCTGGCTAAAGATTCAGCATCGCTTCGCTTTCCCACACATGCTTCCAGGGGTCGATACTAGCGACAAACTCAACGCCTTGGTTGTCAGACTTTTCTGGTTTTTTCCAAGGAAGGACGCGCGCTCTCCGTGGCTAACCGAACATCACTCCACGCGCCATGCCAGTCGCCGCCACGACCATCAACAACACCAGCAGCGCCTCGACATGACTGATCCGTGCAAACAGCTTCGCACGTCCAGTATCGACAGCCACTTTACGGCCCAGCGCTATCCGCCATTTGATCAACGTCACCATTGGCGCAATTTCCAGTAGCAGGATCAGGACGAACAGCGTCATCTTCAGATGAAACAGCGGCTGATGCAGGTAATAGTCCGTGCCTTTCTCGTACCCGCCAAAGGCCCGCATCACCCCGCTGATCAGTAAGACGACAGCTGAAATACCCCAGATATTGTCCGCTATCAGAACACTGCGCACTTCTGCGGCCCCATCGGCCAAACGCCGAAAAGCGCTGCCTCGAACCAACACCGCCCACACCCCCAAGGCAACTGCCAGAAGATGAACCGCCGCTAGTAACCAGTGAGTCAGCATCGAGAAGCTCCTGCCAGATCGAAGTTGTATGAGCCTGTCAGTAGTAGCCCATGAAATGGCTGCTTGCACGGCATCCGCGGACAATGCCCGGAACACAATATGACAGACCAACTAGACTCCACTGCGCTGGTATTGAGCATCCGCGGCAGTAGCAGCCCCCAACAGCAACTCACTCTCACCTCATTGAACTGAGTAAACAAAATCATGTGTAAATCATGTGATTCAAGCTCTGCTTCAAACACAACAGGCCGTCGTCGCTTTCTTCAATTTGCCGGATTGAGCGCAGGCGCCCTGCTGCTGACCGGTACTCTGCCCGGCCAGATCATCCAGGCAGCCGAAAAAGCGTCAGCCCCACCAAAACCTCAAAACGTAATCAGTCCCGATATGGCGTTGAAAAGACTGATGGAGGGCAATGAACGATATGTAAGCGGTACTTCCACGACTCATGATTTCAAGGCTGAGCGAGAGGCCCTGGTATCCGGTCAAAATCCGTTTGTGGCAGTACTGAGCTGCTCTGACTCACGGATCGCCCCGGAATACGCGTTTGACACCGCGCGCGGCGATCTTTTCTCCATCCGCGTCGCGGGCAACTTCGTGACTCCGGAAGGCCTGGCCAGTCTTGAATACGGGGTTGCCGTACTTGGCGCCCCGTTGATTCTCGTACTGGGACATGAGAGCTGCGGCGCCATCGAGGCAGGTATCAAGGCTGTGAAGGATCATACGGTTTTCCCCGGCCATATTCCGAAACTGACTGATGCACTCAAGTCCGCTATCGAGACAGTGCTGAAGCAACCCGGGAGCCTGATGGAAAACGCCACCGCACAGAACGTCAAAAACTCTGTCAACAGCCTGAAACAGGCCTCGCCCTTGCTGACCGATGCGCAGAGCAAGGGCATGCTGAAGATCGTGGGAGGTATCTATCGCCTGGCGAGTGGCAAGGTAGAGCTGATCGCCTGAACCGCAATACGCACATCGCCCGCATCGGAGCACACCCTCCCATGCAAAGAGCCCAGCGCGGTGGCTGGGCTCTGTTTATCTTCGGTTTTCCATCATTTTGTCAGCAAGGGTTTTGGCCCTCTCGATCAACAGGTTTTGCCTGTCTTCGTGAGTAGCCCCGCCAACAACCGGGGCAGTCAAATTGCTTTCGGCAATCAATGCAGCGCAGAAGTATTGATCCCAAACAGTCTTGTCCACAGATGCCTGCTTGATGATTTGATCGGCGTTCATGGGCGGCTCCTTTCAATGAGGCAGCACTATTAGTTTACGCCGGAATGACAAAGAAACCGGGCTATCACCCACAGTGGCCCGCCATTCGTCGCCTGCGAAAATCCAACGAAGAAATCACTCGCATCCGTGGCTTGAGGATTGCAAAGTACGCGCGTAGCCGCGCCGGAACGACATGATTCTGACGCAGCAGCCATTCAATCAATGCTTAAGGACTCCAGCGATACGCTTGGTCAGTCACCGGGAGATGTAACGTGTCAACGCTCAACGAAATCGCAATGAACCACGCGAGAATGGCTAAGGAAAAGGCAGCAGAGTCGACCGAGCTGAGCGAGCGACACCTCCAGATAGTAGGAAGCTTCGAGGTAGCGCCCATTGAAATACAGCAGAACATCCCGATGCACATGATCGCTGGAGCACAGGAGGGCCATCACGGCCTTGCGGCGACCTTTGCCCTCTGACCTTCCTGGAGGCAGGCGACGATCTGAACGATTTACACGGTCACCACTCCCACCCGGTTAATGCCCTGGCCCGACAACGCATGGATGTGGACATACTGTAAAAATTCGACGCAACAAAAAAGGGCCCACCTTTCGGTGAGCCCTTCCAGACCGCCCAGCAGAGCGGATTTTGTTTGGTAGGCGCGATTGGACTCGAACCAACGACCCCCACCCTGTCAAGGTGACCGGAAAATAGATCTAACATACTGACCTATAAGAGAAAACGTATATTTTCGATCACTTTCGAAACCGCCACATCACCCTATAAGAATCAATAAGTTAACGTTGTATATTCCTACAGCAGTCTTCCCCCCACGCTCTGCTACTACGCCTTAATGACTTTGATCAGCGAACTCTCAATCCTGCTATTACGTTGGTTTTCTTGGCTCTGATCCAATCCGTCAACGGCCCGGTCATTTTCATTGCTGGCCTCTCTATGAACCTAAAAGTCAAACCACAAATCAAAATCAACACAGGAGTTAGAGTTACGATCACTCCCCAGTACTGACTGGGACTCAACGCTTTCCCAAGCGAAGCACCAATCACCAATCTGAAAGCCACAAAAAGAACCAGTCCGTGGAGGAGGTAAATACTGTATGCCATTTCCCCCATCACTCGGGAGACTTTGCTATTCAGCACACCAAAAATACTATTACCTCCAGCAATAAAACAAAACACAATCACTAAAAGAAATTTAGCCTGCACATAATCATATACGGATGGATACATTGTTACGACATAGACAGCTAAAACAAGCACAATTAATGTAGCCCACCTCGAAACTGCAACAGCCCTAAAACTCTCAAATCTCACTAGAATCGCTGCAACCATACCCCCTAGAAATAGCCAATAAAAACTACCTGCCAGATACAAATAACCAAAGGCATACATCGACAGCACACTTAACAAAAGATATTTGACAGGCGGCCAAACCCCAATCGCGAGAGCAATAAGAGGAAGCGCCATATAAAAGGTCCACTCATAGGGCAACGTCCATGTCACGCCTGCGTTGACAACGTAAGTGCCTGGAAAACCATTAATATCCGGCACACCAAAATATATGGTAAAACCCAACCATTTAAGACACGCACCTATTAGCTCCGAAAAAGAATCTGTTTGATTTTCTTTGGTGACCCACCCCACAATCGAGAACAACAAGATCATCGAAAAAAAATAAAGCGGTGTCAGCCTTAAAAATCGAGATACATACAAGCGAAGCCAATCTACTCCACGCCCGCGATCATCCATTATCTTTGAAAAAAAGAGAAACCCCGTTATCATAAAAAACAGCGACACTCCCACCTGCCCGAAGTGAACAAACAAGCGCAACGGCGGAGCAACCCAAGCGCCAGTTTGCAAATAATAATACCAAATACAAGAGTGATGTAAGAAAACAAAAAAAGCCAGATACCCCCGCAAACCGTCAATCGTCAAAAAACGCCCATGAGAAGAAGGTGGCGGTAACTGACTAGATATAGCAAGAGTCGATAGCAACGCAAAAGCAACAGCTACTATCGCGGCATACGCGCTAATTATTTCCACTTAGATTATTCTCTCACTAAAATCGTAATAGGCGGTCTTTAAGATTATATTTTTACACCATCAGCGAATAGCCGTCCCTCGTTACATCACACACCGAAAAACGACGACATCTCCCAGTGCTTTGGACTACTTGCATGCTCGTAGCCGGCATGCACCAAAGCTTTTCGTAACAGTTTCTCACAACACCTCAACTCCCGTCGCCCCTCCAAACCATTCCACCCACATTTCAAAAACCGACTCACCCTGGAAGCCGCCACCATGGATCTGTCGAACCGGGTCGAGCAGGTAGCCTATGTTTTCGCCCCCCCCCGATATTCGCCGACTCCTAGCCCGCCCAGCTTCTGTAAGCCTCCAGGGGTTAGGGAGGCCAGCCAAGCATGCCACTTACGATGCTTTGATTGATATGAAGCCGTCTTGTCATGTGCTTGCCAAGGGTGAAGACCTAGCCCCTTCAAGCGGTAAGAGCGACACCCGTAAGCAGATGAGGAAGCGTGAAGGCTTCTTTCTCGTTCTCGGTACGCTCCTTGAGTCTCTCCACTGGTTTGGATGAGGTACTCACGAGCCTGTTTGCAGCAGTGCCTATGCCACAAACTCTTGCCACAGCCCCTCAGACTGCCTTCACAGGGATAAACACCATGACGCCCCCCGAACCAATCAAGCCTAAACCGGACACTTACGACGAAGCCCATGCAGCGAATGAGAAAGCAAAAGAGCAACTCAATCAGAAAATCGAGCAATGTCTTCACGCTGGGGGACTTTGGCCAACAGAGGCCGACTATAAGGTCTGGATAGATGCAGCAGATGCACTGCGTAAAGTCGGACAGGCGCCCCAGGAGGCGGTGGAATAGAAAAGTGACAGTTACACCCGGCCAATGGGATCTGCTATCAGTTCAAAGCTGCGCTCACCGTGAGTGAGCGTTTGATGTTGTTCAATTTCTCCCATGACACGCCATTCTTTCCATATTTCATCAATGTCCTCGGAGCATTAGCTTTCTTTAAAGACTTTGAAGACAAAGACTTTGAAGACCCAAGAGCATCCCCGACGCAATCATCGAAAACATTCAAGCGAACTGCATCCAAAGCTGCGACGCTCACATTGCCGAGTGTGAACGAACCCTATATTTTGTGAACGTTTTGATGAAATCCAAGACAACAAAAAAGGGCCCACCTTTCGGTGAGCCCTTCCAGACCGCCCAGCAGAGCGGATTTTGTTTGGTAGGCGCGATTGGACTCGAACCAACGACCCCCACCATGTCAAGGTGGTGCTCTAACCAACTGAGCTACGTGCCTGCTGTGAGGCGGCATTCTACGGAATTCCGGAGGGGTGTCAACACCTTTTTTCGAGCTAACCCTATGAATATGCAAAATATTTAATTTCACAGGTACAAAGAAGATTTTCCGGGTGGCTGGCGGCCGATTTTCAACTCGGGTAGGATCAACGCACTCGTAAAATATATTAAACAGAGGCTGCAGGATGGCGAACACCCCCTACCCAGAGTCCTACTACGCCGCATCGGCCAATGCGGTTCCGCCGCGCCCGGCGTTGCAGGATGACGTCGAGACCGATGTCTGCGTGATTGGCGCCGGTTATACGGGGCTGTCCTCTGCCCTGTTCCTGCTGGAGAACGGCTTCAAGGTCACGGTGCTCGAAGCCGCCAAGGTGGGTTTCGGGGCGTCCGGGCGCAATGGCGGCCAGATCGTTAACAGCTATAGCCGCGATATCGATGTCATCGAGCGCACAGTCGGCCCCAAGCAGGCGCAGTTGCTGGGACAGATGGCGTTCGAGGGTGGGCGAATCATTCGTGAGCGGGTCGCCAGGTACAACATTCAGTGCGACTTGAAGGACGGTGGCGTGTTCGCCGCGATGACCGCCAGGCAGATGGGTCATCTCGAATCCCAGAAGCGCCTGTGGGAGCGTTTCGGACACACCCAGCTTGAGCTGATGGATCAACGCCGCATCCGCGAAGTGGTGGCGTGCGATCAATACGTCGGCGGCATGCTCGACATGAGTGGCGGACACATCCATCCGCTCAACCTGGCACTGGGAGAGGCGGCAGCGGTCGAGTCCCTGGGCGGAACGATTTACGAGCAGTCACCGGCCATACGCATCGAGCGCGGCGCCACCCCGGTGGTGCACACGCCGCAAGGCAAGGTCAGGGCCAGGTTCATCATCGTCGCCGGCAACGCTTATCTGGGCAATCTGGTGCCGGAACTGGCCGCCAAGTCGATGCCTTGTGGCACTCAAGTGATTACCACCGAGCCACTGGGCGATGAACTGGCGAAAACCCTGCTGCCACAGGATTACTGCGTCGAAGACTGCAACTACTTGCTTGACTACTACCGCCTCAGCGGTGACAAGCGCCTGATTTTCGGTGGCGGCGTGGTATACGGCGCGCGGGATCCGGCGAACATCGAAGCAATCATTCGACCGAAGATGCTCAAGGCGTTCCCGCAGCTCAAGAACGTGAAGATCGATTACGCGTGGACGGGCAACTTCCTGCTGACCCTGTCGCGCCTGCCTCAGGTCGGACGCCTGGGCGACAACATCTACTATTCCCAGGGCTGCAGCGGCCATGGCGTGACCTACACGCACCTGGCGGGCAAGGTTCTGGCCGAAGCCCTGCGTGGCCAGGCCGAGCGTTTTGACGCGTTTGCCGACCTGCCTCACTACCCGTTCCCCGGCGGACAAATGCTGCGTACCCCGTTCGCGGCGCTGGGTGCCTGGTACTACGGATTGCGGGACAAGCTCGGCGTTTGAGGATTTGCAGGAGCTGGCTTGCCAGCGAAGGCGTTTCGTCGGCCAACATTGTTGTTGGCCATGACGTCCTTTTCGCTGGCAA
>NZ_AKJJ01000029.1:0-2835 GCF_000282395.1 Pseudomonas sp. GM55
CTTGCCGGCGAAGGCGTCCGTGGATCATGCAGCGGTATTGAAAACGCCTTCGCCGGCAAGCCAACATCTACAGCCATATGGCATCCCACAATGGATAGTCATGAACGCGCCTGACAAAGCCTGCACGCAACGGGTTGGCGATGATGTAACGGGCCACAGTCAACAGATTTTCTTCGCGGCGGATTGCGCGGTCGTGGAAGCCTTTTTGCCAAAGTTTTCCCGAGCGTCCCAGGTAAGCATTGATCTCTCTCGCACTGCGCGATTTGGTTGCGAGCATCAATTCCGGCAGTGTGCTGTTCTGGAGTTCGACCAACCAGTGAAAATGGTCGGGCATCACCACCCAGGCCAGGGATTCTGCCCGTCCTTCTGTGCTGGCCAGACGAAACTGATCCACCACCAAGCGTCCCACTCGCCAATCGCTGAACACCGGCTCACGCAGGTGGGTCACGGCAGTGAGCAGGTAGATCTGTCCAGACTGGGAATGGCGACCGGTGCGCAGTTGGTTGGCGTGGGAGCGAGTGGGCAATCCTTGGCCCTCCTGTACAGGTAGAAAGGGCTAAGGCTAGGTGCGCAGATGACGTAACGTCGTAAAAGTCTGGGTCCGGATGTGTATGTGTCGCCTTCGCCAGCAAGCCGGCTCCTACAGGATGGGGGGCGTCCGCAAGATCGTCGCGTTTTTTGTAGGAGCTGGCTTGCCAGCGAAGGCGGCCGTGGGTCATGCAGCGGTATTGAAAACGCCTTCGCCAGCAAGCCGGCTCCTACAGGATGGGTCGCGTCCGCAAGATCATCGCGTCTTTTGTAGGAGCTGGCTTGCCAGCGAAGGCGTCCGTGGGTCATGCAGCGGTATTGAAAACGCCTTCGCCAGCAAGCCGGATCTTACAGCGGGTTATAGGGAGAACATGCCCTTGAGATAGCGGCTGACCTGGCGATAGCGAGGGTAGCTGTCAAGCAGGCCCGGATTGGCTTTTGTACTGTGTTCCAGCGCCTGCTGTTGGCTGCAGGGCATGCCGCGAACTTGCACCAGTTGTTGTTCATCGCCCTCATTGCGCTTGAGGATCAGGCTGGTCGTGGCGTTGCCCGGGCAGATGCGCCACAGCGGTATGCCCTGTGCTGCGGCATGTGACGACAGATCCTGTGGTTCGTGTGTGCTCCACACCAACACTTTGCCGCCTTCGCGCGCCACTGCCGCCATCAGGTCGGCGCTGTTGCGGGTGAACTTCACGCGGCCCCAACGGCTGTCGAGCAAGCGGCGGATCGCCGGTTGCCGGCGTCGGGGCACGCCGAGCACGGTCAGTTCGCCAGCGAATTGACTGTCCTGTTGTTTCTGTCGGGCCAGTTGCCGGGCCACGGTCATGACGTCGCAGCGCTGGTCGGTCAGTGGGTCCACGTAGCGGCAGTAGCGAATGTAGGCGGCGGCCACCAGTTGCTCCAGCGTGGGCCGGGCCTGGCGTCGGGGGATCGGCAAGCGATCGTCGGTCAACCCCCAGCCGGCGTAGAACGGCAGTCCGAAACATGTCACCGGTACACCCTGAATCAAGGCTTCCAGCCCGGCCTGACTGGTGCCGACGTATACCCGTCGGGCCCGTGTCGCCAGGGAGGCCCAGGACACGTGGCGGTTCTCCAGCGTCACGCCCCGCGCAAGGGCAGCGTCGAGCAGGCAGCTTTTCTTGTGGCCGTTGATGCAGTCGGGATGAATTCGGACCCGTACGTCCGCATCGGGGTTTTCCGCCAGCGCCGCATCGAGCATGCGGATAAAGTCCGCTTCGCAAAGTCCGCCGCCAGGAATGGAGAAATCGCCGTAAGTCTGGTCCACCACCAGGACCAGCGGCTTGTCGCGGCCCAGGGTGTCGTCATTGCTCAAATCCGGGGCGTTGTTGTATTTGCCGATGCCGCTGCTGCGCATCAGGGCAATCAGCGCCCGGGCGGTTGCCAGCTCCGCCTCGGTCAGGGTGTGCGGGTTTTGCAGCATGTTTTCCAGCAGCGACGGACGATCCGCCAGGTAGTGGATGCCGATGGGGTCGACCACCATCGACATCGGCGTATCGCCTTCCACTCCCAGCGAAGAGGAACGCAGAAAGCCGTCCTCCAGCGCCACATAGGGTATGCCCCAGCGTTTGCACAACACCCGGGCATGGTCGGACGAGCTTTTGTAACCGATCCCGGAAATCGCCTTCAAACCATCGGGCTGTTGCTGACCGCGCCGCCACAGCCAGCGCGGAGTTCCTTCGGGATCGAGAAACTCACCCAGGTGCAAGACTTTCCACATCACCCATTGCGACATGATGCCGACCCAGCCAGGGCCTTCCACCAGCGACTCAAGGGGAACTGATCGACTCATCTCTTCGCCGCTCATGGTCGGGATGTCAGCGAGCGGCGCATGTTGATCACCGCAGGGAATGGCAGAAGTCGGCCCAGCCAATTCACGGCAGTGGTCCGGACCCGGGTAAAACCCAGATGCGCATAGAGCCGCTGGGCCCGTTCATTCTTCACCTGAACCTCCAGTTCTATCCGGTCATAGCCGGCTTGCCGGGCCTGATCGAACGTTGTGGCCAGCAGCGCGCTGGCAACGCCCTGATGGCGTGCATGTTTGATTACGTGCAAACCATAAAGATAAAAACCGTAGTAACGCTCCCGACCTTCGGTAATCGCGAACAACAGATAGCGCAGTGCGCCCTGCAACCGGCCGAACTCGCGTAAAAAAGGCCGGACACCGGGCGAGTAAGGCCCGCGTCGATGGTGCTTGAAGGCGGCATAGCCAAGGGGAGTGTGGTCGCGATAGGCGATCAGAACCCGGTCCCAGTTGATCGACTCGGCCAGCAGCCGATAGCGGCAGGG